>JBJOMA010000045.1:0-4881 GCA_046052625.1 Bacteroidota bacterium | reverse complement strand
CAATAAAAACACACCAAACAACAAAACAAACCTTTACAGCAAAACAAACAATACATCATACCGTATGTAAAGCTACCGAAACTGAAAAGCGTCCGTTACACCGATATCGCCCTACGGGAATTCTTCCGCTCTGCGGAAAATGAACCTTGGTTCAGTAATACCCTATTCGTGATCACGTCCGACCATACTTCACTGGCCGATGATCCGTTTTACAAGACCAGGGCCGGCATCTACTCCATTCCGCTACTATTCTTTGATCCTGCCGGGATAAATGGTAGCGGCACCGAGCAGACGGCACAACAGATCGACGTCGTTCCATCCGTCCTGCATCTGCTGGGATATCCCGAAGCATTCTTCAGTTTCGGTTCGGACCTTTTCAATCCGGATGCGCCCCGTTTTGCAGTCAATTTCCTGCAAGGGACGTATCAACTCATTGAAGCAGACCATTCGCTGGTGCTTGACACCCTTCATCCGCCAAGCCTCTTCGACCTGAAAGAGGATCCATTACAGCTGATTGACCGTTCAGCGGAAGACACGGTGCGTGCGAGGAACATGGAATACAGGATGCGTGCATTCATCCAGCAATACAATACGGCCTTATTAGAGAACAAGATGCACGTCAACTCGACAGAAAGCGATAAACGATGAAGAAGCGGATCCGATTCATCATCAATCCACGTTCCGGAATCAGCTCAAAAGCGGATCTGCCCTCTTTGATACGTGCACACCTCGACCATGACCGCTTCGAGGCGGAATTCCGATTCACCGAACATGCCGGTCATGCGACGGTTCTCAGTCGGGAGGGAAAAGAAAACGGTTTTGATATAATTGCAGTGGCCGGCGGCGACGGAAGCATGAATGAAGCTGCTGGTCCGCTCAGAAACAGCGGCACCGCGCTAGCACTACTTCCCTGCGGTTCCGGTAACGGTCTTGCGAGGCACCTGGGAATCCCGTTGGATCTTCCCGCAGCTATTCGCATGATCGGCTCGGGCGAGGTCCGGTCGATCGATACGTTCACAGCGGGTCCGTATCATGGTGTGGGAACTTTCGGTATCGGATTCGATGCGCACATTGCTCACCTCTTCGCTAAAAGTCCTAAGCGGGGCTACGGCACCTATGTCCGACTGGTACTCGGCGAATTCAGCAGCTATCCGGCCTTCGACCTGCAGATGGAAGTGGACGGCGCTGCTGTCACTGACAGGCTCTTCCTGATGACCTTTGCCAACTCTTCTCAATTCGGTAACAATGCCGTCATCGCGCCCGGTGCGGACATCAGCGACGGACTGATGGACCTGGCGATGGTACGGCCCTTCCCGTGGTACAGTGCACCGCATCTCATTTACCGTTTGACTGCCAATTCGCTCGACCGTTCCCGCTTCTACCGTCGGATACGCGGTTCCAGGATCCGGGTGATAAATTCGAATGAATTAAAGGCGCACATCGACGGGGAACCGGTGCTCATCAGCGGAGACTTCACGGTTGAGCTCTCAAAGCGTTCGTTAAAAATTATCGTACCTTCCGAAGCTCCTGTCGGCAACCGATGAAACGGATTCATCCCCTCTTTCGCGCCTTGAGCGGGATAGCGCATGCTTTCCGCAGCCGGATAACGCTACGTATTCACATCACAATTGCAGTCGCTGTCGTTACCGCCGGCTTTTACTTCCATGTCAGCGAACTTGAATGGTGCATATTGCTGGTTTGCATCGGAGCAGTGATCACAGCCGAACTTTTCAACACTTCCCTACCCCGTCGACTGAAACAGGAATTACCCACAACAATGGAAGCCAACCAGGTTCCTTTCGACATCGCCGCCGGTGCCATGTTGGTCGTCTGTCTGATGACTGCTGTAATCGGATGCATCATATTTATTCCTTATATCTCCGAATATCTTTCCTGACACAATGTCCAAAAAGAACAAGAATGCCGAGGGCGTCGTGTATTCGACCAATCCCGATTTCAACTATTCATTCCGGGAGGAAAACACTTCGGCAACCCTTCCTCCAAGACAACAGGATTTGCGGGTGTCGCTAGACAAGAAGCAGCGGGCCGGAAAGGCTGTCACCCTTATAACGGGATTCATCGGTACAACTGAAGACCTCGAATCGCTGGGAAAGCTGCTGAAAAACAAGTGCGGCGTCGGAGGAACGGTAAAAGACGGTGAGATACTAATCCAAGGCGATCACCGAGAGCGCATACTAAAACTGCTGCTGGAAGCAGGCTACAAGGCCAAGCGGGCCGGAGGCTAAGCTTCAGCGAGAACGCTCCCTTACCTTCTTATAGATTCCGACCGCCAGAAACAGCAATACGGCGAAGAGTACGAATCCGATCAGTCCTTTCAACCATTCCATCCCGTCTTTCAGGACCACCAGGAAGACAATCGCGACGAGAAAAAGGGTGGCAACTTCATTCCAAACCCTGAACGCAGTTCCCGACCAATCAAGATGGTCCGAGCGCAAGCGTTCCAACACATGGCCGCACCACAGGTGATAGATGGTAAGTCCTATGACGAATAGAAATTTGATGATCAGCCAATCGGGAAGATTGAATCCATAATAGGAATACGCAATCCAGCATCCGAGCACCCAGGTCAGGATAGCGGACGGCACGGTAATCCCGTACCAAAGCCTACGGGCTGCACCTTTGAAATGACCGATCAGCACTGACCGCTCCGGCTCCGGCTTCTGTTCCGCTTCAGCATGGTAAACGAAAAGGCGGACAAGATAGAACAGACCTGCGAACCAGGTGACCACGAAGATGATATGCAATGCCTTCAGAAACATGATCAGCTCCGTTGCACGGTTTGACCTTCCGCTACGCGGCGATAAAGATCCTCATACATCGGAAGAATCTGTTTGATATCGAAACGTCGCGCCTGTTCCAAAGCGTTCCTCTTGAAGGTCTGAAGGACGTTTTCATCCGAAAGGATACGCAATGCATTATTAGCCATATCTTCGACATCCCCTACCTCGCTCATATAACCCGTGGTTCCATGGATGTTCAGCTCCGGAATGCCGCCGGTATTGGAGGAGATGACCGGTACCTGACAAGCCATGGCCTCCAATGCGGCAAGACCGAAGCTTTCGCTTTCAGAGGGAAGGATGAACAGGTCACCGACGGAGAGGATCTCTTCCACCGCATCCAGCTTGCCGATAAAACGGATATTCTCACCGGCGATACATTCGCGGGACTCCTTTTCCACTTTGCCCCGATCCGGTCCGTCACCGATCATGAGAAGTTTGGCAGGGATGCGCTCACGGATACGGTTGAATACGGATATCACATCGCTCACACGTTTCACAGGACGGAAATTGGAAGCATGAATGATGATCTTCTCATTGTTAGGCGCGATCGCCCTACGGAAATGCTCTTTCTTCAGTCGAGAAAAACGGCTGAGGTCGATGAAGTTCGGAATGACTTCGATTTCCCGGTTAATGTCGAAATTCAGATAGGTATCGTTCCTAAGACTGGAAGAAACGCTGGTCACCGCGTCACTGTGATTGATGCCGAAGGTGACCACCGGACTGTAACTTTCATTCTTTCCGACGAGGGTGATGTCTGTTCCGTGAAGCGTAGTGATGAAGGGTAGCCTAACTCCCCGCTCTGCAAGGATCTGCTTTGCCATGTATGCGACACTGGCATGGGGTATAGCGTAGTGCACATGCACCAGGTCCAGGTTCTCGAAACGTGCTACGTCCACCAACTTGCTGGTCAGCGCCGACTCATAGGGCGCGAATTCGAACAACGGATAATCGGCGACAGTAACCTCGTGGTAATAGATGTTCTCCTGGAAATGCTCCAGCCGCACCGGCTGACTGTAGGTGATGAAATGGACACTGTGCCCCTTCTCCGCCAAAGCCTTTCCAAGTTCGGTGGCGACGACACCGCTGCCACCGAAGGTGGGATAACACATTATTCCGATTTTCATCTCTCAGTGAAAGTAGACCGTAAAAGTAACAATAAAAAGGGCCTACTGTTTTTCCGACAGCGCATCGTAAATGACTTGCTGAATCGACGTGCGTACATTCATTTTAGCAAGCTTTTCGTTAGAAGCTGAAGGATGTACACGGTTCGAAAGGAATACGAACACAAGGTCATAAGCCGGATCTACCCAGACACACGTTCCTGTGAACCCTTGATGTCCGAAAGTCGCCGGAGAAGCCGACGGGCTGCAAGGACTCGGTTTTCCGGGAATCGTTTCGGGTTTGTCGAACAACATGCCACGGCGATTGGTACCCTGCGGATAGGCCCTCGAAGTGAAAAGTTTCACCGTTTGAGGATTCAACAGCTTCTCCTCCGCATATGTTCCTCCGTTCAGCAGCATTTGAGCGATGACCGCCAGATCGAATGCGTTACTGAAAAGACCGGCATTGCCCGAAACACCGCCCTGCATGGCAGCAGCCGGATCGTGTACATCGCCCTTGAGTAAAAGATTCCGAAAAGCAGTATCTAACTCCGTAGGAACGATCCGGTCCGGAGGAAACGAATCCAGCGGACGGAAACCGCTGTGGCTGAGTTGAAGTGTACGATAGAACTCCTCTTCGACGAAACGGTCGAGCTCCTTACCGGTCGTCCGTTTTACCAACCAACCCATTAGAATAGGACCCAGATCGCTGTAGAGATATTTACCGCGATCAGAGATCGACGCCCCGAATACCCAATGCCGCAGACTGTCTGCATAATCATTCCTGAGATAAAGACTGTCACACACCCGTATCGTGTGCTGAACGTCAGGTACCGCAGCATACACATCCACCGGAATCCCGGGTCCCTCTAACGTCTTTTTCCAAAACGGTATCCAGGAAGGAAAACCGCCCTGATGCGCGAACAGCTCTTTGAGGGTGATCCCGCGCTTGTCGCTCCTGATCTTCGGAAAATACCGGG
>JBJOMA010000044.1:0-7703 GCA_046052625.1 Bacteroidota bacterium | reverse complement strand
AATTATAAATGTAGATCTTACCCACGAACGATCGGCCCGGATCATCCTTCACATACGACATCTTCCATACCTCGTGGTCGCTGTCGAACGTGAATACATTGGTCTGCATCAGGAAAACAATGTAGTCGTCCGCAATCATGATCTCCACCTGGTACTCGCTCCGGTCCCGGAATTCCATCGGCACCTGCTTCCCCGATTTACGAACCTCCTCCTGCAACCGGTCGAACATCGACTTTAACTCGGATTTCAACTCCGTGAATGCAGCTTGCGTCCGTGCAGCAACCGATTGCTTCAAAGCGACCTTGTCGGTGAGGAGGGAGATGATCTTGTCGGTAGACATGGTAGGGAGTTACGGGTTGCGAGTTGCAGGTTGCGAGTTGCGGGTTGCGAGTTGCAGGTTGCGAGTTGCAGGTTGCGAGTTGCGGAGCAAACGCAACACGAAACCCGTAACACGCATCTCGCAACACGCTACTCGCTACTCGCAACCTCAATAAGCACGGGCAAAAATCACCCGCTTCGTCGAAGGCTTACCCGAATATACGCACTTTCCGGATTCTTCCTTCGCATCCAACGGAATGCAACGGATCGTGGCCTTGGTCTCGTCCTTGATCTTCTCCTCCGTCTCGGATGTACCGTCCCAGTGCGCCAGCAGGAAACCGCCCTCTTCGATCTTCTCCTTGAACTCTTCCCAACTGTCGACCGGTATCATCTTAGACTCCCGGAAACTCAATGCCTTGTCGTAAATGTTCTGCTGGATCTGCTCCAACAGATGCTCGATCTTCATGCCCAGATCCGTCAGCTGCATGACCGACTTCTCCTTGGTATCCCGACGAGCCACCTCGGCAGTGCCGTTCTCCAGGTCCCGCGGACCGATCGCCACGCGAACAGGTACTCCCTTGAATTCGTATTCATTGAACTTCCATCCCGGCTTGTGCGTGTCACGGTCGTCGTACTTGACGGAGATGCCGCGCTTGCGCAGGTCGGCGATCAACGGAGCGACCGCGTCCGAAATACCTTTCAACTGCTCGTCATTCTTATAGATCGGGACGATCACGACCTGGATCGGCGCCAGCTTAGGCGGCAACACCAATCCGTCATCATCAGAATGCGCCATGATCAACGCCCCCATCAAACGCGTAGAAACACCCCACGAAGTTGCCCACACGAAATCCTGCTTGCCGTCCTTCCCGGTGAACTTCACATCGAACGCCTTGGCGAAATTCTGTCCCAGGAAATGCGAAGTCCCGGCCTGCAACGCCTTGCCGTCCTGCATCATCGCTTCGATACAATATGTATCCTCCGCTCCCGCGAAACGTTCGTTGGCGGTCTTCAGTCCTTTGATGACCGGCACCGCCATGATCGTCTCGGCGAATTCGGCATAGACATCCAGCATCTTCCGCGTCTCTTCAATCGCCTCTTCCTTGGTGGCATGGGCCGTATGGCCTTCCTGCCAGAGGAATTCCGCCGTGCGCAAGAACAGCCGCGTACGCATCTCCCAGCGGACGACATTCGCCCACTGGTTAATCAAGAGCGGAAGATCCCGGTACGACTGGATCCATCCTTTATACGTATTCCAGATGATGGTCTCCGAAGTAGGGCGTACGATCAGCTCTTCTTCGAGACGCGCCTCCGGATCCACAACAACCCCGCTTCCATCCTCCGCATTCTTCAACCGGTAATGCGTGACCACCGCACACTCCTTGGCAAAACCCTCCACGTGGGCGGCCTCCTTGCTTAGAAACGACTTGGGGATGAACAGCGGGAAGTACGCATTCACGTGGCCCGTTTCCTTGAACATGCGGTCCAGCACCGCCTGCATCTTCTCCCAGATCGCATACCCGTACGGCTTGATGACCATACAACCCCGGACAGCTGAATTTTCAGCCAAATCGGCCTTTATGACGAGGTCCTGGTACCACTGGGCGTAGTTCTCGGCGCGGGTGGGAAATTCGTTACTCATATGAAAAGTGCTTTTGGTACGGTGTTTGATTCCTTACTGACAAAAGTAACAAAAGTAGTCAGACGAGGGAGTCTGCGGTTAGCAGCAAATGAATGTAGAATGCAGAATTAAGAATGCAAAATGAACAACATCGCATCCATCTACGCACCTCGGAATCCGCAAGTCGCAACCGGCAACTCGCAACCCGCAACCGATAACTCGCAACCTGCAACCTGCAACTCGCAACCCACTGAATTACCTACCTTCGAACCCTCAAACATCTCCGTCATGAAAAAGTCCGTGTTCCTGATGATCAGCATAGGCGCCTCGCTCCTCAGCGCCTGCTCGACAACATCCCGTACCGGTTCCGTACAGGACGATGCCTACTTCTCCTCATCCGACGCTGCGGCCCAGTCCGCTTCTGCACCGACGAGAGCGGATAATCCGGGCAACACCTCCGACTACCAGAACTACGATCAGAGCGGCGGCGGCTATCAAGGGAATGCCGGCGGCGAGAACAACTCCGCTTCACAAAGTGACAACGGTGCCGCTGTACAAGGAGGCAATGATTATTATGAGCCGAACAATTCGTCCAGTTACGGCGATGGAAACGGCAACACCTACGTCACCAACAACTATTACAACGGCGACGATTATTACGATTACGCCTACACCGCACGTCTCCGCCGTTTCTATTCGCCCTATTACGGCTATTCGTATTATGATCCGGTCTATACCAACAGTTACTGGTACGACTACAACCCGGTGAACTTCGGCGTCAGCATCTACAACGGTTACAGCTGGTGGGCACCTTCTTCCTTTTATTATTCTCCTTTCATCTACGGAGGCCCGCGCTGGAACTTCGGTGTCTCCTTCGGCTGGGGAACACCGTGCTATTCCGGCTGGTACAACCCCGGATTCTACTCTCCTTGGTACGGCTCCGGATTCTATTCTCCTTGGTACGGCCCGGGGTTCTATTCCCCCTGGCACGGCGGTTATTCCTACTGGTCCGGCTACCAGAACGGTTATTGGAACGGTTACAACCACGGGTACTACGATGGATCCTGGGGACTTGCCAACCCCTACTATTATAACAGCTACGATGGCAACTTCCACTACGGCCCCCGCGGCTCATCGGTCACCGACAACTCTCCCCGCGGCGGCGGATCCCGCGACTACGGCTCGCACCGCAGTACGTCCTTAGGCGACAAGTACGTCGAAGCGGTTAACAGCGGTCGCATCGCACGTCCTGCCGGTGACATTTCCGCTCCTGCAGGCGGAGGACGCACTCCTTCCGGAATTCAACAGGGGCTTCAAGGTCGCGACGACATCCGTCAGAACACCTCCCCAGCCATCGCCGCTCCTTCTGAGGGGAAAAACAATGCCACCGGAACCGGTCGCCCTTCCATCCAAGAAGAATCACAGCCTTCCCGCGGTATCGATGTAGCACGTCCCTCCGGAAAGGACGATTCCCGCGGATTGGAGACGACTCCCTCCCGAAGCAATACACAACCGGACCGATCCATCGACCGGACACCGACCACTCCTTCCAAGTCGAACGATTACACGACACCTAAATCGACTGAGCCGAGCCGCTCATACGGACAACCGCAGCGTTCTTATGATAACGATCGGAATACACCCTCCAGGCAACAGGAGACTACTCCTTCCCGCTCGTACGACCAGCCCCGGCAGTACAGTCAGCCCAGCCGTTCCTACGACAACGACCGTACTGCGCCCTCGAAACAGAACGATCGTACGACTCCCACCCGATCGAACCCTTACGACCAACGCCGCGAGGATGTGACGCCGGTCAGGAAGGGAGATGACAATCGCTCTATACAGCGCAGCGAACCTTCGCGATCTTCGTCTCCCGAACGTCAACCGTCCATGGAGAAATCCCGCAGCCGCGAAGAACAACGCACGCCTACGTTCCAGCCGCGCAACGAGCCCAAGCAATTCCGTCAGGAATCATCGCCTTCCCCTTCGTATTCGTCGCCCCGTAACAACGCCCCTTCTCCCTCCCGAAACAGCTCTCCCTCACCAGCTCCCGGTCGCAGACGGTAAACCCGCGCTGTACAAGTCGATAACTTATGCCCATTATGAGAAATTTCCTTACCGCTTTCCTGACAGTCACTGCACTTTCTGCAGCTGCACAAACCGATCTTGACGCTTTCCGTTTCTCACAGCGCTCGACTGCAGGGACGGCCCGCTTCGTATCCATGGGTGGCGCCTTCGGAGCCGTCGGCGGCGACCTGTCCGTCCTGTCATACAATCCGGCAGGTCTTGGCATCTACCGCAGTTCGGAATTCAGTTTCTCTCCTTCCATTTTCACCGGAAATACCGACGCGGATTACCTGGACGGGAATACGATCGACGGAAGAACTGTTTTCAACTTCGGCAATATCGGAATCGTGCTGACGTCCAAGCCAAGGAACAGCGGTAAAGAGGAATGGGTCAGCTGGAATATGGGCGTAACATACAACCGTATCGCCGACTTCAACAATGTGCATTCCCTGGAAGGCTATAACCGCGACAATTCGATTGCCGATTATTTCGCCGAACAGGCGCAGGGTACGAACTTCAACAACCTGGACGAATTCAAACTGTATCCGGCCTATGACACCTACATCATCGACACCGTGGGAGCCACCAACGTATATGAAAGCATGGTGCCTAACGGAAACGTCCTGCAGTCGCGCTCCGCTGAAAGCAGGGGATCCATCGGTGAGACCAACATCGCCTTCTCCGGCAACTATGCCAACAAGTTGTATCTGGGAGCCAGCATCGGAATCACCACGCTGCGCTATACAGAAGACATGACCTATGAAGAGATTGACACGGAGAACCTGACTGATTCGATCGACCGCTTCCGTTATTCCACCTTCCAACATACGGAAGGAAGCGGAGTGAATTTCAAATTCGGTTTCATCTACCGCCCGGTCGACTTCTTCCGGTTCGGTGCGGCCATACATACTCCTACGCTTTATTCCCTTTCCGACGATTATTCCAGCAGCATGGTCGCACGCTTCGACCGGGGCGCCCGCATTAACTCGGAATCTCCCGCCGGTTTTTATGAATACGAATTCACCGCTCCGTTCAGGGTAAATGCCGGTGTCGCATTCATTTTCGGCAAATCCGGATTGTTCAGCATCGACTATGATTACACGGACATCTCTGACGCCCGCTTCCGTGCTCCCGAATACAGTTTCAGTGCAGTGAACCAGGATATCCGAAAAAAGTACACTACTACGAATAATTTCCGCGCAGGTACGGAATGGCGCATCGACAAATTCAGCCTCCGCGGCGGATTCGGCCTCACCACCTCTCCGATCAATGAAAAGTTCAGCGTCAACGGCTGGGATTTCTCGAGCCGGAACATCAGCGGCGGAATCGGTTTCAGAGAAAAGAATTTTTACCTCGACCTGGCATATCTCTACTCTGTCAGCAAGCAATACCTGCAACCCTACTCACTCGAAAACGAGACGGTCGAAGGCGCCTACGAACGTGTCACCGGCTACAATTTCACAGCCACGTTCGGCGTGAAGTTTTAATTGAGTTGCAAGTTGCGAGTTGTGAATCCTGACAATCAATCACTGGAACTTGCAACATGGAACCTGGAACTTATTAAGGGTTGCGAGTTACGAGTAGCGCGTTCCAACCACCAACCACCAACCACCAACTAACGTCCACCCACTCTCGCCATTCCTGCTTTCGCTTTCTGGTCGATGCCGTTCTGGTACTCGTGGTCGCGCATCAACAGGCAACGTTCGTAATATAACCGGGCCTTGGCGAAGTCCTTTTTATCCTCGTAATACTGACCGAGTAACAACGCGCTGTTAGCGGCGAAATAATACCGGCTGTTCTCTCCGTTCTTGATCGTTTTCTCGTAGTAATTGACGGCCTGTTCTTTCCGGTCCATGCCTTCCAGGATGCGCGCATAGCGGTAGGTCAATTCCAATTTGTCGCGAACAGACGGAAAACTGTCAGAGGGTATTCCCGTAATCGACTTCATCGCCTCCGCGTAATATCCTCCGTCGAAGTACAAACGCGCCTTTAAGAGATAACGGTTCGGCGGCATGCCGCTTTCGGCTTCTTGCTGGGCATCTTTGTCATCATCAAAAAGGACGACACCCGAGCTCTTGCAAGCGACCATGGCAGCGTGATACCCGGCCAGGTCGCCGCGCAGATAACGCAACCAGGCTACCCGCTGCCAACCTGCTTTCACAAAACTGTTGCCCTTGAAATCCCGAAGAAAGCGCAGCAATTCAGGCTCCGCAGCAGGATCCAACTTGCACGACAACAGCTGACCCCGACGCAGATGGATGAACGGGATCTCAAGAGTGCCGGGATGAGCGGCCTCATCGCCCAAAACGGACAGTGCACGGTCGTTTTCCCGGGTCTTTTGCAAAAGTCCGGTGAATGCGTATTTCAAGAGATCGCTGCCGGGCGACTGCTTTTCGAGACGCTCTAAAAGAAAAGGATCCATCGGCTGATCCGGCGTAAGCGTGTACTGCAGAGAGGTAAGCGTATAGACCGCCTCATCCATCAGACAGAAGTAAGGGGATGATGGGCACGACTTGATGAACTTCAGGATACGTCCCTTTCCGGACTCCACATTACCATCCAGTCCGACCATCCGCAGCAACCACTCGTACTCCGGAGGGATCGCACCCAGCACCGCCGTGACTGCGCCGTGCACCAGTTCATTGGGAAGGAAATCAGGATAGCGCTTGGTGTTCCGTGTGATAAGCGAATGACAACTGTTCAGCTCCCATGCCGCCGCGATGAATTTCCGGTCACGGGTATGCAGCAGGACTTGGAAGACCAATAATTCACCTTTCACAAAGGCTGCGAAACGATCTTCTCCTTTCTTCATGTCCGCATCGATGCGGTCGTGAAGGGACTCCGCTGCATTTTCAAAGAATTCTGCAGAAGCTTCCTGCTCGTCCAGGAAAGCGGTCAAAAAATATTGCTTGCAACGGACAGAAGCGACCAGCAGGTTGGCCGGATCATCCTTTTCCGCTTTAAGCAACAGCGGTGCAGCTTCTTTGAAACGCAACTGAAAGACAAGCTCCTGTGCTTTCGCCACGTCAGGTGTAAGTCGATAAGAGGCTGAAGCGGTTTGGGCCGCAGAGATGAATAACAGAAAAGAAAGGAAAAGCCTCATCCAGATAAAAGGAGGCCGTAAAATAAGAATAATAGCGCAGGTGCAGTTCGCAGTTAACTGTTAACTGTAAACCGGAAACCGGAAACTATAAACCAGGAACCCGGAGCTTGTAAGGGTTGCGAGGTGCGTGTTGCGAGTTGTGGTAACCAACCACTACCAACTAACCACCAACTCCTCAGCTATTCGCTTCGGCTATCTCCTCATCGATGCGACCGTCGACCAATATGCGGCCGCAGTGTTCGCAAACGATGACCTTTTTGTGCTGGCGGATGTCCAGCTGACGCTGGGGCGGAATCTTGTTGAAACAGCCTCCGCAGGCATCACGCTGGATGGACACGACGGCAAGGCCGTTACGGGTATTGTCTCGCAGGCGACGGTAGGCTTGCAGGAGCCGCTCGTCTACGATCTTGGTCGTACTTTCGCTGATGCGCTTTAGTGAATCTTCCTCTTTGCGTGTCTCTTCGATGATCGTATCCAGTTCAGACTTCTTGAGGTTGAGGACTGCCTGCTTTTCAGCAACCACAGCTTCGGTTTCCGTCAACAAGGCCTCTTTGGTAATGATGTCGGCCGCGTGTTCCTTGGAACGCTTTTCAG
>JBJOMA010000043.1:0-23479 GCA_046052625.1 Bacteroidota bacterium | reverse complement strand
TCAGGGCGCTGGTCAAGATGTAAAGAGGCTTGACCGAAGCGGGCTGCGACTTTCAGCCCTGTTTGCGCCGCTTCATCCAGACTGCGAGTCCGATTGCACCGATCACATAAGGGACGCTCATCAGATATAGGATGCCTTTATTCAGTCCCGTACCGACTTTGTTTTTGTTCGTTTCCTTGTTGCTCTCCACGTTGCGACGGCACATGGCGCACTGAGCCGAAGCGTCAGGGGCTGCGGCGAATGTAATCGAAATGAGTAATAAGATACCTGCCAGCCTTTTCATATCAGAACTTGTAATAAGGTGATATCATGAGGTACACGATCACTCCGGTGACGGTAACGTAGATCCAGATCGGAAACGACCAGCGTACGATCTTGCGGTGAGCCTGCACCTGATTGGTCAGGCCGCGATACAGGGAAAACAACACCAGCGGCAGGACGACCGCAGCCAGGACGATATGGGTCGATAGAATGAAGAGGTACGTTCCGCGCATAGGTGCATCAGCCGGGTAACGGGTCTCGACACCGAAAGCATGGAAGAGCACATAGGAAAGCAGAAAGACCGTTGAAAGACCGCAAGCGGCCAGATTGAGTTTTTTGTGGATCTCGACTTTCTTGCGCTTGATGAACCAAAGCGATACCAACAGCAATACGCTGGTGGTCGCATTAAGTACCGCATTGAGCGCCGGCAGTATTCTAACCCAGCCGGGGATAGCTTCCGATTTAGGGAGCAGCGACAGGATCACGACAACGCAGAAGACTGCGATGGAGAGGAGGAAGATCAGGCGCCGGTAGTATCGGTCTCTGGCCGGATTATTCATGGGGTTGGTCCTTGTTCAGTAAACAAGCCGAAGTGGCGGAGTGTTTACCGTTCGTTTTTCTTTTCGAAGTATTCGTGCAACAGGACTTTGATCTCATCGACGAGAGTGTCGACCTCATACGGCTCGGTTCCGTCGTATATGCCACGAATATGCTTCTCCTTATCGATCAGGAGGAGGTCCTGCGAATGGAAAAAATCATTCTGGGCGATCCGCTGCGCCGCAGGCAACAGGTAACCTTCCCGCGCCAGATCGTAGATCGAATCTTTCGGGCCGGTGAGGAACCACCACTGCTTGCTGTCGGCTCCCATCTTCCGGGCATATTCAGCGAGTACAGGAACGGAATCCGCTTCAGGATCGACCGTGTAGGAGACGATCCGAACTTCATCGCTTCCCTTGAATTTCTCCTGGATGCGACGTACGTTCTCATTCATCTGGGGACAAACGGACTGACAGGAGGCGAAGAAGAAGTTGGCGACATAAACCTTTCCGTCAAGGTCTTTCTGGGAGATCTCCTTCCCTTCCTGATTGAACAGGTGGAAATCACGCACGGCATGATAAACAGAATCTCCCGATGCAGTGACCTGGACAGGACCGTACACCGGGAGACGCTTGAAATGATTTTTACCGCAAGAAATCGCAAACCAGAAAGCGACCGGGTAAGCGAGAATTACAACCGGGATCAGCAGCTTGATCCTGTTGGAAATAGGCATGGCAGGATCAGAGCGGTGCCATCGTCAGCGCAGAACCTTCGTAGAGGGCGATGAAGATGAGATAAACAATCAACAGAAAAGGAAGAAGGATGGTCCACTGGAATGGAATCACTTCGTATTTCAAGTGCATGAAATAACCAACGATGTAGTACGACTTCACGATGGTCAGTACAATGAACGTATACATCAGGACTGCCTTGGAGAGTCCGGTGAAGGAGATCGCCACTTCGAAGATGGTGACTGCCAAAAGGATCCAGAATACTTTCCAGATCAGCTTGGTGGTCAACGAGCCGTGCTCGTGGGTGTGTTGGATATCAGACATGATGACTTTTGGTGCTGTTGTTAGACGAGATAGAAGAACGTGAAGACGAATACCCAGACAAGGTCGACGAAGTGCCAGTACAGTCCGACTTTTTCCACCAGCTCATAATCGCCCTTCCGGTCCAGGAATCCCTGGAAGACCAGAATGAAAACGATGATATTCAATACGACACCGCTGAAGACGTGGAAGCCGTGGAAGCCGGTGATGAAGAAGAAAAAGTTGGCGAACAACGGTGTGTTACCGTATTCGTTCTCGGTAAGGTTAGCACCAATGATGTTCTTCTTTGCGGCCGCCATAAGGGCTTCCGCCTCGGCACCTTCCGCCTTGGAATGATCCTGGAATATCAATACTCCCGGCTCCATATCATCCGTGCGGGCAAAACGACCGTCAGCCAGGACGAAGGCACCTTTTTCAGAACCGTGAATGAAGTGATACCACTCCCATGCCTGAGAACCAAGGAACATGAAACCACCGATAATCGTCAATCCGAGCCACATAAGTACCGATTTACGGTTCTTGTTGTGACCTGCGAATACCGCCAGTACCATGGTCACGGACGACATGATCAGGATAAAGGTCATAAGTCCGACGTATGCCAGCGGCACATGCCCGTGAATGAACGGGAAGTGTGTGAAAACATCGCCCGGTATCGGCCAGATGTCGGTAAAACGGTGGCGCATGTAACCGTAGGCTATCAGAAGACTGGAGAAGGTGAATGCATCCGAAACAAGGAAGATCCACATGAACATCTTGCCCCAGCTCATGCTGAAAGGCGACGTGCCTCCGCCCCATATCTTAGAAGGGGCCGTTGCTGCGTGACTTGCCATTGAGATTGTCTTGGTTGATTATGTATGTTTTCGGTATGTACGTTCTGTTATCGAACGAAAAATAGAAAGAAAAAGAGATACACCCACAGTCCCCCGAGAAAGTGCCAATACGTTGCACACATGCTGACACCGGAATGTTCAGCGGGGGTATATCTTTTTCGAATCGACCGCGAAAGTACGATAAATAACGCCAAAACACCTCCAAAAAGGTGCAAAATATGCAAGGCTGTGATGGCATAGAGGAAGGACGCCGAGACGTTACCTACCGATCCCGCCTGGGCCGCCGTTTCATCACCGGCGGGAACATAGGTGTAGTCGGCTTTGATATCCGACAATCTGCTGGAAAAAGCGATCCCCTGTTCAAACAACTCCGTCCAGGCAATATATTGCGTGAAACAGAACCCTGCCCCGAACAACAAAGTGATTGTCAAGGCTTTGATAAGATTCTGCTGGTTCCCCTTGCGGATGGAAATCACCGCCCATTGCATGGGGATACTGCTCAGCAGAATGACTATCGTACTGACAATAAAGGTATTAGGAAGGCCGAATTGTGCCCATTTGCCCTCACTTTGACGGACAATGTACGCAGACGTGAGTCCTGCAAAGAGCATGATGATACTGATGATCCCAAACCACAACAGGGTTTTACGGGATTTCAAACGGACAGCTTCTTCTTCGGTTGAGAATGCATTGGTCATTGGCTGAGAAGTTTTTCAAACATCCATGAAAGTTGTA
Source organism: Bacteroidota bacterium (assembly GCA_046052625.1). GTDB lineage: Bacteria > Bacteroidota > Bacteroidia > AKYH767-A > 2013-40CM-41-45 > Pollutiaquabacter. Next base: position 20,064 of record JBJOMA010000043.1, on the reverse strand, counting down.
CAGCCGGCAGGAACAGGAAGGATCCGAACATTAGTTGATGGGCGGATTTGATTTCCAACGTCTTATACAACTTCATGGCTTGCCAGGTGAAGATCAGGCTGCATAGTAACAAACAAACCGTGGTGGGAGTTCCGGCAAGATGAAATGCCTGCGGAAGAAAAGACATGGGTATCAGACAGGCGGTATAAACCAGGTTCTGGAAAGCGGAAGAACGGTTACGACCACCGGATGAGGGTAACATCCTGAATCCGGCTCGTTGGTAGTCATCGTGCATGATCCAGGCGATCGACCAGAAATGGGGGAACTGCCAAATGAATTGCAAGGCATACAAGACGACCGCTTCAAGTCCGATTTCATTCCGACCGGCGATCCATCCCAGCATCGGAGGAAAGGCTCCCGGAAAAGCACCGACAAGCACTGCGAAAGGCGTATGTCGCTTCAGCGGTGTATAGACGGAGGTATAAAGCAGTAGCGACAGCAAACTCAGCTGTCCGCAGAGCGGATTCATCTTGAGCCACAGGATCGATACACCCGCGGCTCCGATGATCAAGGAGAATACCAAGGCTTGCACCGCTGAAAGACGACCCGCCGGAATCGGCCTGTTTTTTGTCCGTTCCATCAACTTGTCCAGGTTCCGTTCGATCACCTGATTGATTCCGTTGGAAGCGCCGGTAACCAGATAGCCGCCAAGCATCAACCAATACATGGAGGAAGCGGCAAATTCACCGACAGTAGCGATTACGAATCCGGTAACAGCGGAAAAAACCACCAGCCCTGACAGGCGGGGTTTGGTAAGCTGCAGGTAATCCTTGAAATGACCGGTACGGGACACGATGGTTTTTCGACAGTCAGGGATAAGGTGAGGCGCCCCGATTCGGCCGCAATTTTAACTAAAAAAGGCGGGGGTAGCAATACTATGCATCCTGGTAAATAGAGCTCAAACAGTCAGCTGCGGTACCCGTCAAATGATTCCGGCCCGGATTCCTGTTCGTCTATACAGCCGACGGTAACAGAAAAGCTGAAGCAGTAACCGGGCGGTCAAGGAAGAAAGCGCCGCGCCTGTCAGGCCCCATTTCGGCAAGAGCACGGCCAGCAGCGTAAAAAGGATCATCACCGAAGTGATGGAATAGCCGACGTACGTGCGGCGGTCTCCCGTCAACTGCATCATTCCGCCTGCCAGACCGGTTCCGGCGGTGAACAGATGGCCGACGAGCAATATGAGTAAGGGGACGTATGCGTTTTTGAAAGATGTGCCGAACGCGGCCAACAGCCACGGACCGGCCAGTGCCAGCAATACCGCCAGCGGGAGCGTTGCCAACAGTATCTCCCGCGAAAATGAACGTACAGAAAGCCGCAACTGTCGCTTTTTCCCGGACTTCGCCATAGCCGCCAAACGTGGCAGGTAGACATAGTCCGCTACGGAAAGCGCGAACACCACCAGAGAGGTGATTCGGACAGCGGCAGCGTACTGACCGGCATAGACGTGTGTCGCCAGATAGCCGACCATCAGTATGTCGCCCTGCCTCAGTAACACCTCCATCAATGAAGTCACGAAATGTCCGGAAGCAACCGTAAACCATTTGAAGAACCGATACTCCGTCTTCGAACGGTCCAGCTGCTCACGCAATCGCTTACCGGTAGTCCTGCTAACTCGCCAGCCTACCAGGAGTGTTACGGCCAATTGTAACAACAACACCGCATCCACCGGTAGCTTCCCGTATTCGAAATAATAGATAGCCGTCGCCAGCGACAGTATCACAGGAAGTACGACGTGTATAGGCAACATGGAAGCCTTGATCCGTTGGAAGGAACGAAGCACTGCGGATGCCTGATGGACAGTTGCGAGTATCGGCAGCAGCAAGATCATCCACAGGATACTCTCACGAAAACCGACACTACCTTTTTTATAAACGAAGATCAGCAGTGCCAGCACGATGACACTGCAGGAAACCGAAGCGACCAGGATCCAGCGGTACGAAAAACGCAGGAAGCCGTTGGCGTCACCGAATTCTTTCTTCGCCAGTGCTTGCGGCAGTATCCGCTGGGTGGCCGAATCCATGCCGAACAAGCTGATGATCAGCAATAGATCCAACAAGGAGGTGATCATTGTATAGTCACCGAAGCCTTTAGGACCCATCAGCCGTGCCAGCAGCAGATGAAGCAGAAATACCAACATCAGGCCGGTGAACCGGAACAGCATCGATTCCATGACCCCGCGGGATAACCCCGTGGCCGGTTTCGCTTTTCTTGGTGCGGTTGCGGCAGCTACTGACATTCCCTAACGATCAGAAGCCCGAGGCTCCGCAAAAATCCAGTACTGTTTTTCCCTTAATGGGGAGGTTGACGAACTCCTTATGTCGTACGAGGAAGACGATGATATCGGCTTTATCCAGGGCTGCGGCCGTATCGAAGACACGCAGGCTACGTGTAGCGGAGATGTTTGGCTCGACCGGCAATACCTTCATTCCTTTTTTTATGAGGTGACGAAACACTTCCAAGGCAGGTGATTCACGAAGATCGTCGATGTCCGGCTTGTACGCGAGACCCATGCATGCGATCACCGGGCTTCGGCCGACCTTCTTCTTGAACGTCGCCGCTGCCTTCGTGATCTTCTCAATCACCCAGCTGGTCTTTGCAAGGTTCACTTCCCGTGCCTCCCGGATGAGTCCGGCATTTTTCGGAAAAGCCGAAACGATAAACCAGGGATCCACCGCGATGCAATGTCCTCCCACACCGGGACCGGGCTTGAGGATGTTGACACGGGGATGGCGACTGGCCAGCGCGATAAGCTCATGTACGTTGATACCTGCTTTATCACAAATGACGGACAATTGATTGGCGAAGGCGATGTTCACGTCACGATATGCATTCTCCACGAGCTTGGTCATTTCTGCCGTCCGGGCGTTCGTTCCGTGTAGCTTGCCACGTACGAAGAGACCGTAAAAACGGGAAGCAGCCGCCACCGAAGACTCGTCGATGCCTCCTATGACCCGGTCGTTCTGCTGCAACTCGTGCAACACGTTACCCGGCAACACCCGCTCCGGACAATAAGCAATATGGATCTTTCCCTTCAGTTCCGGACGTTGCCGGTAAATCAACTTCGCCATTTTCTCCGTGGTACCCACCGGACTCGTCGACTCGATGATGAACAGCGTACCCTCTTTCAATTGCGGTATAACCATCCGCGTCGCCTTCTCCACGAAAGTCAGGTCCGGACGATGACCGGATTTGAATGGCGTGGGAACCGCCACCATATAGACATCGGTAGGAACCACCTTTCCGGAAGCGGTCAGTCGTCCTTTACGTACCACGGAATGTACCAAGCCTTCCAGTGCCGGCTCGACGATATGGATCCTACCCTTATTGATGGTATCCACTACCTTCCTGTTCACATCCACTCCGAATACACGTAAGCCTTTTCCAGCCATCAAAGCGGCAGTCGGCAGTCCGATGTAGCCGAGGCCGAGGATCGTGACAGTAGTTCCGGAATTCTTACTCATGATATGTTCGCATTAGTCGCGTTGAAAAAACCGGAAACGATACGGACAATCCGCGCGGAAGTCTGGCCGTCTCCGTACGGATTGACCGCTTTGGCCATCCGATCATAAGCCGAAACGTCGGTCAACAGTTCAGACAGATGACGGAAAATATCCTCCCGCCTGACTCCCACTAAGCGGGCAGTACCGGCTTCGACTCCTTCCGTACGCTCGGTCACTTCACGCATTACGAGGACCGGTTTACCCAGCGACGGTGCCTCCTCCTGAATACCGCCCGAATCGGTCAGAACGAGGAAGCAGTTTTTCATCAGCAGAAGAAAAGCAGGATACTCCACCGGTGGCAGCAAACGGACATTGGAACGGTCACCGAGCAGTCGACGGACAGGATCTTGTACGTTCGGATTAAGGTGAACCGGATAGACGAAGTCGACGCCGGGGAATTTCTCCGCCGCATCAGCGATCGCCAGGCAGATCTCCTCGAACGGCCGTCCGAAACTTTCCCTCCGGTGACCGGTAATCAGGACATAGGGTCGATCGAGACGCAGGCCTTCGAACTGTCCTTGCAATTTAAGGCCGTTTTTACCCTCCAGACGTTCAATGCCCATCATCAACGCATCGATCACGCTGTTTCCTACTATATGCACCGGCGCAGTGATCCCCTCTTTCGAAAGGTTTGCGGCAGCCGCTTGAGTCGGTGCAAAATGCAGGTCCGCCAGATGACCGGTCATCACGCGATTCATCTCCTCGGGAAACGGAGCATATTTATCATGGCTGCGCAAGCCGGCTTCGATATGCCCGATCGGAATGTGCAGGTAATAAGCCGACAAGGCGGCAGCGAATGCGGTCGTCGTATCGCCTTGGACCAGCACAAGGTCTGGCTTCGCATCGTTCAGGACGCGGTCCATGCGGCTCACCACCGCAGCAGTGGTGTCTGCAAGCGATTGTCCGGGCTTCATGATGTCCAGATCGAAATCAGGAACGATTTCAAAAAAAGACAAAACCTGATCCAGCATCTGCCGATGTTGCGCAGTCACCGCGACCGATACACGAAATCCATCTGCCTGCCGGAAAGCTTTGATCACCGGCGCCATTTTGATGGCTTCGGGCCGGGTGCCGAAAACAAACAGGACTTTTTGGACAGGTATAGGCATGAAGCAGCTTGGCCGGACACACATCCGACCGGAACTTATACCCGTAAAACAGCGGTCAGGTTTCGGGAAAGCCCTCTAAACAGCCTTTTGAGTCCTTGAAAATTTACTCAACAAAGCAAGAAAGAGCATCACGGACAATAGCGCTACGGGCAAGACAATGGTCGGATCCAAATTCCGCAGCAGGTAGCCGGTCAGCGTGAACATCAACTGAACTCCGGTCAGAAATAAAACGATCCGGATCGGAGACCAGCCGACCTGTACCAACAGGTGATGGATATGTCCGGTATCAGGACGAAAGGGGGACCGGCCGCTTAAGATCCTCTGAAGAATCAACCGCAATGCATCAGCTACCGGCAACAAGAACAGGAAGAACGGCAGAACGATGCCGGAGGGAATCAGTTCCGTAGACAAATGAACGGACGAGCTGCAAAGACGAACCGTGGAGACCGCTGCGATAAATCCGACTGTGACCGAACCGGAATCACCCATGAAAACACTTGCAGGAGGACGGTTGTATATCAGAAATCCAACCAACGCTCCGGACATGGAAAGCGACAATATGCCGTATAACATATCACCATCTGCAATAAAGAAAAACGCGTGCGCGATGAAAAGCAGGAACATAAGGGAACCTGCAAGCCCATCGATACCGTCGATGAAATTGACTGTGTTCGTTAAGAATACGATCAGAAGCACCGTGAAGGGAATGGCGACGACCATCGGAACCTCGGTGACACCAAGGAAACCTCCGAAGTCGTTCAAGCGGATTCCTCCGGGCAGGACGGCGAGCGCGGCGGCAGTCAGTTGTATGGAAAATTTCACGCCAGGATCCAATGGTTGGATATCATCCCGTAACCCCATGAAAAAAAGCAGAACGATACCGGTGATGATGAAGAGACCGGAAGGCTCGAAGTAACGGGCAGTCAGAAATGTGAACGTGATCAGAAAAGAAACGAAAATGACCAGACCGCCCAGTAAAGGAACCGGACTTGCATGCAGCTTACGGGGATCAGGCAGGTCCAGAATACCTTTGTGATGCGAAATACGGATGGCCGACGGCATTATGATCAACGCGCAGCAGAAAGAAAGCAGGAAAGCGAGCAACAGGTTCATGGACCGAAAAGTGATTCAAAGGTACCTACTATTCGTGCAGTCAAAAGGAGCGACGAAGGAATTAATCAACAACCCTGTCAGAAATCAAAGTAGTAATTCTGCAAAGCGGTACGGAATCCGATATAGATCAATCGGGAACGCTGACCACCATCATCATTTGAAAAATTGCGATGCTCGATTCCAACCTCGACCCTGAAATTCGTTTTCGCATTTACCAGGTAGTTGACCCTTGCGGCTATGCTTTTCAGGATTCCGGCGTCACCCGTCGGCAGGTAATATCCGTACTCCGATGGACGTGTATCATAAGATTGGAAGATGTCATTCCCGAGATTGACGCCTCCGGTATCTCTGCCGCATACGGCATACTGGAACTTGACCTCTGCGAGTAAATTTCGGTAGCGGTAATTCACCATGCTGACCGATTCATAGAAGCCGGCGCCCAACGGATGCGCCAGGGCCTGATTGTAGTGGGTATAGCTTTGAGCGTTGGTCCGGTGCTGGTAGGTGAAAGGCCTCGCCAGATTGAATTCAGACTGGAAATGCAGGCCGCTGATACCAGCCACATCGAACGTCTTGATTCCGAACTGAAGCGCCTGCTTGTTTCCCCACCAACCTCGACCGGAACGCACTTCATCCAAAAGAAACTCGTCCAACAGGAGCTGACCGTACAACGATAGTGAGTTGCTCGCCTTCCACCTCACATTAAGACCCAGCAATGCATTATCGGGAGAACCCAAGGAATTCTCCACCGGTCGCAGAAAAAGCATCGGATTGAGGTAATGAAGCTCATACCCTCTTGAAGCGGCGGGCTGCCAGATGACCGCCTCGAAGAGACCGACCGTCAACCGGTTGCGACGTCCGATATTCAGATCGAGATAATGGAACGTACTGTACTTCTTCGGATAACCGGCATTCTGTAAAGCAGGAGTCTGCAGATCCTGCATGACAGCATAGACCGCAGAGTAACGGAACTTCCAGAAGGTCATGTTCGCACGGAGAAACGGAAAGGGATGGCTGTTGTCCGACAACAGCATGGAACGGTATCCGTCTCCGATGAACAGCCGGTCCTGCGCCAGCAGGAAATCAAAGTGGCGATTGAGTACGTATGCGATGCCGCCTGTCGAATTGCTGAAGTCCACGACTTCGTTTTCCAGAAACTTCACCCGCCCCTGTCCGGGCACCACCTCGTACTGACGTATGGTACTGTCTACGTAAGAAAGGTATCGCGCCTGATTTTCATGGAAGGCGGTATAGAAATAGAAATCATTGTGATAATTTCCCTGCACTTGCACGCCCCGTGTATTCACGAACGTTTTCCGTCCTGAATTCCGGTCTTTACCAAGCTGGAAGTTGAATAGCGGATCGACGGAAAGCCGGATATCGTCTTTATCCACCTCCAAAAGATGCTCCAGCCGCAGTTTCCTTCCCACCCACGTCGAATAGAATTTCGACCGGCAGCCGTCGACAGCTACCGACTTCTCCGTGTCGAATAGCCGATTCAGTTCCGGGTTGGCGTAAGGAAGGAACGAAGTGTGGAAACCGGAAGTATCTTCAGCAAGCAGCGGACCGATACGGGCCAGCAGGTCCCTGTTCAGCGGAAAGTGATAGCCCTGCCCGAATACGGACACGGTAAAAACGGTAGCTACACCGATCAAAAAAACAATGCGATACATCGTACCGAAACTACGGAATTTATCGGGTAGCCGACAATGTTCCGTCCGCATTGATTTCCACTATCGGAAGATTGTTCCCTGACAGTAATGAACGGACGGTATCCATTTCGGAGAAACGGAAGTCACGCAGCAGCTGCTCCAGTTTGGCGTAACAGCCTTTCAAACCATAGTAAGATTTGAACTTTCTGGAAACAGACAGCGAATCAAGCAACGGCTGCTCCGTATCGATATCGCGCGGATGGAAATAGGTCATCGTATAAGTTGCCCCGGACATCCATTTATTGACAAGCCGGTAGGGCATCAGTCGGAAATAGCCACCGCCGCTGTATGCGAGCGGAAATCCGAACAAGCGAGCGGATGACATGGGGAATTCCAGGACCGATCCGGAAGCGGTCGCTACCCGACACGGCTCATCAAATGGAAAACCCGGATAGCCTCCGTGACCGCGACGCATCGGAAAGACGGAACTGTCTGCAGTAAAACCGCAGGCGATCAGCTCCTCGAAGAACCATGGAATCTGAGGTACTGCGGAAAAACCTGCAGCCCTGAAAATATCGACCGGACGACCGGTGATGTCTTCCAGTAACCCTTTTGCACGTAATGCATCCTGCCGGAAATCGTCCGGTGTCTGTTGATATGCCAGCTGATGCGAATACGTATGACAAGCGATCGTATGCTGATCGGCCACCCGGCGAATGAGTTCTGGAAACCGATCGGCTACCCAGCCCAGACAGAAGAAGGTCGCCCGCTGACCGTGCTGCGCCAACAACGCAAGTAGTCGATCGGTATTGCGTTCGACACGCGACTCGAAATTCTCCCATTGAGCGGGATAGCGAGTCGCGGGATGATCCAGGATGTGGAACCAATCCTCCAGATCGAAAGTGAGAATTCGTACAGGCTGTTTCACACTACGTCGTAGTCACCGAAGGTAAGGAACCACTTCCGGAAGTCCTGCATCAGACTGCTGTGAACATTCGACGAATCGGTCTTCAGGATGAAATGCAAAGGCTGGGGAAGCAGAAAACGGGGGACGGCAAGAAAACCCGCACGACGTAACGCTTCAAATTCATCGTTATCCGTATTGCAGGCAGCGATTGAAAGCGCGTACGATTCCTGTTGGAATTTTTGCATCGCAACATGTAGTAAAAAACGCAGCGCATCTATGCTCTCATCATTACTCCTGCAGCCCAGATCGACAACGGCACCGCACTTCCATCCCAACAGTTCAAGGCCACGAACAACTGCATAGGCTCTGAATTCCCGTTCCTCCGCATCGGTGACAGAAAGGATCGTGTACCGGCGCGTCGGACAATCGAGGTACCTCCATTTCAAATACTCGGAAGTCCGGATTCCGGCAAGCACCCGTTTGGCATTCACTATGTCCAGTAGATCTGTCAGCCGTTCATCGGATACGTCACAGACCGATACGACCCACTTATCTCCGCGGAAGACAGAGGCTACGGATAACGAGAACGATGTATCACCTCCTTTTCTCACCTTGCTCCTCCTGATTAGGCCGGACACAATCGGCGACCAATGAAGTGGCTTGACCAGGAAGGGCAGCGTTCCGATAGTTCGATATCCCAATGTTCCGGTGAACCCGCCGATGGAATCGCGGTTCGGAAAACCCACGGTGAAACTTACAGCAGACCGCTTCGCTTCAATGTCCGCTTCTGTGGCCAGTTTCTTGAATAGTCCCTCTCCTCTCCGATCGGAACGTGTGATCGTATTGACGGAAAACGCTCCTCGCTCTTGACCACCAGAAACAATGAAACTTCGCGGCATCAATACGAATTGCGCGGCGAGTCCTTCTTCGTCCGAATCGGCATGTAAAATCGCGTGACCGTCCGGATTATCCAGATACATCCACTTGAGATATCCCATCAGCGCCACCTCGGCTTCCGGATAGACGGCCTGTGCCAACCGCTGTGAAGCGGATAACAAGTTTTCCTCCGTATCGAAATACCGTCTCATACAGCTAGTGTCTTGGTCAGAACGAGTTCATATTGTCTTCCGATCTCCTTCCAATCGTACTGCCGGGCGGCGATCGATCGGGAAATCTCGCGCTCCGCTTCAACCGAACGGACGGGAAGTGATTCCAGTTCCTCCAAACTCGCCGCCAAAGCACCGGCATCCTTGAAGAAACGTCCTGCACCGCAGGTCGTCTCCCGGTTGAAGGCATTGTCGTGACAGACGGTAACGCAACCTGCGCCGAGCGCTTCCACCAAGGTCGGATTCGTACCGCCGACGGAATGTCCGTGGAGATAAGCAAAACACCCTGAACGGTAAGCGGTAATCACTGCCCGGTCATACATCGGATCCAACAGTAATAACCGGTCGCTGCTACGACGTTTCAATCTGCATCCGTATTCGGAATCGTCCCAGTTGCCGATAATCACCAGCGACTTGCACGAACCGGCAGCAGAATAACCGTCAATGATCATTTCAATGTTGTTCTCCGGTACAATCCGCGCAATGACGAGGTAATAGCCATGCAAAGTCAAATCTTCCGGATACAGCTGTCCGCTTTTAACCGGACACAAATCAGTGCCGTAACGGATGACTGTGATGCGTGACGGTTGCATGCCGAATTTCCCGACCCACCAGGAAGCAACTGCATCGGCATCGGCGATGATGTGCTTCGAAAACAAAAATGTTCCGTGCTGAGCGATACGTACGTACCACCTTTTGATGGAGGAAAATTTCCCTCGCAACTGTTCCATACCGTCGGTGTGTGTGACGAAACTTGTCCGGGTGATTCGATATAACCAGATAAAAGGTCCCGCCCCAACTCCTAACACCAGTACGCGATCAAATCCGAAGAAGGAGCGAAGGACGGATTCCAGATAGAACAACACCGGATAGCCCCGTTTGCTGAAAAAGGTCTTTACAGAACGGACGCGGCCGGCTTCAAAGCAAGGCTGCTCGCCGATGACGATGACCTCGTGGCCGCTGTCAGACAAGTATCCGGCGATCCGGTCGGCGAGCGTTTCGAAGCCGCCATAATTTGCCGGTATGCCCCTTGAACCGATGATGGCGATCCTCATGCGTTACGAAGCAAGTTAAGGATAATCCCGGCGGGCAGCTCCCAGGCATGCTCGCGGAGTATACGGTCCTTCGCAGATCCGGCCGTACGACCGGCCTCGTCCGGATCATTCTTCCAACGTAGGATGGCGCTTGCCAATGCCTCCTTGTCGCCCTTTATGAAAAGTTGCGCTGCGGCACCGTAACTCACCCAGTCACGGTGAACAGGCAGGTCGGACAGGATCACCGGAATCCCGCGACTCATGGCTTGAATAGCTACACCGCTCTGATAGCTGCGTTCATAGGGAATCACCACACAATCGGCGGCGGCCATCCACAACTCCATTTCATCCGGCGGAACGTAACCGATCTTCGTGCATGCTTTATCTGAATCTTGCAATCGTTTCAGATGTGCTAACTCTTCGTTTACGGATCCCCTCGGACGGCCTGCAACCAGCAGCATGATATCCGAAGGCAAGATTTCCATGGCTTCACAGAGCGTGAGCAGCCCCTTCGTCGGCTTGATCATTCCGAAGAAGAGCGGACAATAAGCCGATAAAGGTATACCGAGCCGTTTACGCGCAGCGGATCTGTCAACGGTGGCAGGTGATGAATCAATGAAATGTCCATGAGGAATCACCGTTATCGTCGTACTTCCACCGGTCAGCCGATTGAGTTCGTCTGCCGTCCGTTGATTGTGTACCAACACGTGATCACTCAACTGTAGGAGTATCCGGTTTCGTCGTGCTGATGATGTCGCTTTCACAAAAGAGTTGACGTCATGCACCAGCGTCAGTGCACGGAATCCGTTCGCTCGGATCCTGCGCAACAACCATTCGTCTACTGCGGAGAAAGCGAAAACGTGAACAAGCACATGCGTTACTTTTTCCCTTTGGCATTGTCGCAACACCTTGATAAATAAAAACAATAATGAAAAAAAGGAGATCGTGTTCCGATGAAGTTGGAATCGGAATGCCGCGGAAGGTCCGCTGGCAGGATCTGCAACATCGGTGAATACAAGTACCGGAAGGCCGATCAGGCGAAGTGCTTCCGCCAACCGCAGATCATACCGGTCCATGCCGGCCTTACTGCCGACCGGATCGATGATGGCAAGTTTCATTTTGTGGACACTGTCACTCATACCATGCAGAAAGATCGCGACCGATGAGGGAAGAAAGCTTCTCCGTATCCTCCCGGAATAGCATCAAGAGCTTTCGACGGGTCTCCATGCTCATATTTTTACCGGATGTACGGTCAGCATTTAAGTTAAAAAAATACTTGCGCATTCCATCCAACCAACCTTCCGGAAGTACCCGCATGATCCGGAATTTTAGCGCAGATTCCATGGTAACCAACCGGCTCAACCACCGGTATCGCGGAATGTAGCTGCTGTTAGTCTCCGGAACGTTGACAAACCGGAACACAGGATCAATCGCGAGGAATTCACATATGCCGCGCATGACACCTTCCGTGTCGCTCATTAAATCATCATACAAGACGATATGAACATTCCTGAAGGCTTCCTTGTACGCTTTCACAGCTTCGAAATAAAAGCTTCGCCGGGTATAGAAGTAATCGAAGGAATAATTTTCTCGGATACGTTCCTCCTCCTTCGAAATTGCCTGTTCAAAGGTGAGCGGCTCCCGCCCGTCCCGAACTCGCCAGAGGTAATTGGAGTACGTCCGTTCTACCGGATGACGAAGCAGGATGATTATTTTCAATTCTTCAACGAAAGGGAGATAGCGCCTCATCGCTGTAATACTTTTCGAATGCAGGTAGAGATACGGAGTGGAAGACTCCCCTGCACAACGGCTTGACGGAACACCGCTGAAAAGCCGTAGATAGGCCTTCCAACCGCGGACTGCAAAAGCAAATCGACCGCCTTTGTATTGCTTGTGCTCGTCGGCAAATGCGAAAAAACAGGGCTCCTTCACGGCAGGCAGGAAGACCTGCGGATGCTGTTTCAGCATCCGGTGAAGCGCCGTCGTTCCGGACCGCGCGGCACCTACGATCAGGAAGTCAGGATAGCGCATGGGAATCGGAAGGAGTCAGGCTCACATCAGGAGACGTATTGTAACGGTAATAGTAGACGATACAAACCAGAAAAAGGATGGCCGGCGAATCGCGGATGTTGACGGCAGAGAAGAACATGGTCAGGAAAAAGAAAAGAAGTGTATACGAACAGGTCTTGCAGAAGACATCCGTCGTCGGCACGCGGACAGAAAGTGAGAATCCATAAAGGAAGGGTACATATACCAGTAGCGTGCCGATGATTCCGAAAACGAAAAGGTTTCCGAAGATGCCGATATCGACGGGATAGAAATAGCCCAGTATCCGGTGCCATCCTCCCTCCCACTGACTGCTGATGAAGCCGTTACCCAGCAACGGATGCTTCTGGATCCAGTTCATTGCGGTCTTCAGTTCAATGAAACGGATGGCCGAAGAAGCCTCGTCCGGGGAGACTCCGCGGAACAGGTCCGTTGCATTAGTGAACAGGACCCGGTAGCGGTCAAACACGGAAGTCAGACCCAACAGATAGAAGACCGAAACGGTCATGCCTAAAATCAGGGCAAACAGCAACAAGCGTTTCACCCGCCACCCGGCAGAAAATGATTTGTACAAATAAATTACAGATGAAACCGAAAGCATCACCAAAGTGGTGCGCGACTGAAGGAAGTAGACCAGATAAAATACGATGGCAAGCACCACGAAGAGATAGGCCCGTCGTTTGCACTCCAGCCACTTGATCAGGGAATAGAAATAGAGCATGATCACCAGTGCAAACTGGAAACGGAAGCGGTAACCGCGCAGCGGCGAGTAGACAACGAATTCCTCGTCAACGAACTTCTTCGGATCGGCGAAGAGGACAAAGCAATACGTAACGACCAGCAAGCCCGCTGCTAAAAACAAAAACGAACGCTCCAATTGTCGGATTGTGACCCAACCCTTCTCAAGAAAAGAGACAATCATGGAACCGGATAATACCAGTAGTACGGTACGCTGTGCAATGAGGCCGTACAGATAAGGCTGCCCGAAGACGGCATGTGCCCGTATCGCTGCGAAAAAATTAATCGCGAGAAAAACGCATACCAGTACATCCAGCCGGGTGAATTGTCCGGAACCGGACTTGATATAGAGTGAGCCGAGGTAATAGCAGGAAAAGAGGATGATACCTGTTGAAGAAAGCAGGAAGTGCACTTTCTCCGCGGGAAGTGTCGCGAATATGCGAAACGTGCTCGCATAGACGAAAAACAGGAACAGATAGGACACCGGTGCGGGCCACGCACGACGGGCGGAAATATCCGGCTGCAAACGGATGTCGTCCTTCATCGAAGACGAAGGTACGAACGAAGTTCAATCACGAGTAAAACCGACAATGGTCAGAAATCCGAATTCGCGGTAGGCTGCTATTACGCACCAGCAGTTCCAGACAAGGGTTCCCGCCAGTTGCGACCACACCGCCCCGTCGATACCGGTCTCCGGAACGAACAGCAGGGCTGCGACCACGTTTACGGCAGCGGAAACGATTGCAATGTTCCGCAGCACTTGCTGACGGCCTGTCATATTCAGCAACTGTCCGGGTAACCCGGCCATGACCACCACGAACTGGGAAACCAACAGCAGCCGCAGCTGCGATTCATATCCGGAGAATCCTTCACCGAAAACAGAAAGGACTTGAGCCGGAAACAGGAAAAGAACAAGGAACAGCGGCAAGGCAGTGAAAAATATCAATCGGGAAGCCTGGGAAGACTGCCGACGCAGCGTCGTAAGATCACCGGAATGATAGGCGGCGGCAAAGCGAGTCATCATCAATCCGTTCACGGCCAAAATAGTGATATTGGTAAAAACGGAAATCCTGACAAGCGCATTGAAGACCCCGACATTCGCTTCGTCACGGAAAGCAGCAAGGATCAGGATGCCGGTCCAGCTCATGATCAATTGCATGAGCGTGGTAGTGAACATAGGGGCCGCGGTGCGGTTGATCCGTCGGAAGTCAGGAAGCTCATACGTTTCCGGCAGATGCCCGCGTACGATACTATACCAACTCCATTGACTGAGCAGAAAAGCGACCGTAATGCTGACAAATTGGATATAAACCGGCAAATTTTCTGATGCGTCGGTAAAACAGGATAATATCAGCAATACCAGTGCCATGACAGAAACGGCTGCCGTCTGAAAGTAAGTGTATGACACGATCCGCTTCACACCCCTTAGGCATTCCGAATTGATCTGGAGCATCGTCAACGGAAGCAGTATGAGTGAATTCCAACGGAGCACCGATGCGAGGTGAGGCTTATGGAACAGTCGTATCGCCATCCAGTCGGCAGTAAAAAACAGCAATGCTGTTATTAGTAACGAAAAGGGAAGAATAACGCGTACGGAATTCCGGTAGATATTCCTGACCGCTCCCATACGGGACTCTCCTGCATATCCTGAAATATACCGCATCAGGGCTACATCGTGCCCCAGCTTGGCGAAGATGCCGGCAAGGCTCAGGATCCCGATGCAGATGGAAACCACTCCGAGCGCATCCGTTGAAAAGTAACGGGCCGTATACCATGTAACCAGAAAACCTGTAGCCACTCCGGTCAAACGCACAGCTAATGACTGCGCGCTGGTGAATAGCAGTTCCCGGTAGGCGCTATCGCCGGCCAACCGTCCGATCCGGCGTCTGGTTTCAGCGAGCGATAAACGGCCCATTGATCATGGATGGTTTGTTGTATTGCAATACAGCTCCATCCGGATACGAATAGACATTCCTCCCGGCCGCCTTCAGGACTGCATGACCTGCCGCAGTATCCCACTCGTTCGTCGGACCGAATCGCGGATACTCATCGGCTTTCCCGTGCGCTACAAGACAGAATTTCATGGAGCTGCCTGCTTGTACGGTTAAAATATTCCCTTTTTCAGCGCGACGATTCTCTAAATAATCCGCCGTTGCCGGATCGAGATGCGAGCGGCTTATGGCGATACGGTAGGGGTGTGTCACCGATACAGGAACACCCTTGAAAACTGAAAGATCTTCCCATGCAGCAGAGGTGACTTCCGCAGCAGATTGCACGTACCACCAACCTGTCCCGACCAATCCGGCATACAACTCATCGGTAACGGGCGCATATACAACACCTAACACAGGCCGGCCGTCCCGTATCAATGCGGCATTGACGGTGAATTCACCGTTACGCCGGACAAACTCTTTGGTGCCGTCCAGCGGGTCGATGAGCCAGTATTCTTTCCATCCGCTTCGTTCATCATAAGGTATGGCGCGACCTTCTTCACTGATGACAGGGAGTGCAGTATTTCCCAGCGCTGCCGTAAGTACCGAATGGGCTGCAAGATCGGCACGTGTCAATGGCGAATCATCGTCCTTGGCAGTTACTTCGAAATCGGTATGATAGACCTCCAGAATGGCCTTTCCGGCTGCAATCGAAGCGGCTATTGCAGTCGACAGAAGTGAATAGTCGTTCATCGCGGAATCGCTTAAATGATCATTGCCGCAGCGACGGTCTCATTGGTCCTTTCATCAATCAGGATGATACCGCCCGTATACCTGTTACGCCTGTAGGAATCATAAAAAAGCGGTTGCGCTGTCCGGATACGGATACGACCGATGTCGTTCATTGACATCGCTCCGACGCCCGTAACACGACGAAGCGTATTAACATCGATGGTATATAGGATTTCGCGTACCTGACAACGCACTTCCCGCGTAGTATGCAGCAGCAGGTAGCGACTTTCCGGCTGCAGGGGACTGGCACTGAACCAGCAGACCATCACTTCCAGGTCCTGCCCGACGGTCGGAAGATTATTCTCCCTGACAATCATGTCTCCACGACCCATATCAATCTCCTCCTCCAATCGGATATCCACCGACATCGGCGCATATGCCTCCGGAAGCGTCTGTTCCGCCAGCCGGATGGATCGGATCCGGGACTTCATACCGGAAGGAAGCACCATCACTTCCTCGCCCTCACGAAAAACACCCGATGCTATCTTTCCGGCATAACTGCGGTAATCCGCCTGTTCGGAGGAACGCGGACGGATCACATACTGTATCGGGAATCTACCGTCGATATGGTTAAGGTCGCTGCTGATATGGAGATTCTCCAGATGAAACATCAGCGTAGAACCCTGATACCAGGGCATTGCAGAAGAACGCTCCACGACATTGTCGCCGTGCAGGGCGCTGATCGGAATGTACTGCACATCCTGTACTTCGAGGCGCGAGGAGAAGTCGCGAAAATCATCGACGATGGAACGGTAGACTTCTTCACTGTAGTCCACCAGGTCCATCTTATTGATACAAAGTATCAGGTGTGGAATGCGCAACAAGGAGGCGATGAACGCATGACGGCAGGTCTGCTCGACGACTCCTTTGCGGGCATCTACGAGAATGATTGCCAGATTGGAAGAGGACGCGCCGGTCACCATGTTACGGGTATACTGCACATGGCCCGGAGTATCAGAAATGATGAACTTGCGTTTAGCGGTGGAGAAATAGCGGTACGCCACATCGATCGTTATGCCCTGTTCGCGCTCGGCCTTTAGCCCGTCGGTCAGCAATGACAAGTCGACTTCCTTGGCACCACGGCGTTCACTGGCCCTGCGAACGGCTTCCAGCTGGTCGTCGGGAACAGATCGGGTGTCGGTCAGCAGACGCCCGATAAGCGTGCTCTTACCGTCATCCACGCTTCCGCACGTGGTCATCCGTAACAAGTCCGTCGGGTTGTTGGCTTCCATGGGAATCAGAAATATCCGTCGCGTTTCCGGTCTTCGAGCGATGTCTCTGAACGTTGGTCGTCGATCCGGGTTCCACGCTCGGTGAAACGAGACGACGAGATTTCATCCAACACCGAATCAAGATCAGTTGCTTTTGAAACAACGGCTCCGGTGCAGGTCATGTCGCCGACCGTACGGAAGCGAACGGTCTTTCGGTGAGTGGTATCGGTATCGGACAGTTTTACATGTTCCGAAACCGCGTAGAGGTTCCCCTCGCGTTCGAAAACTTCCCGTTCATGGGCGAAATAGATCGACGGTACCGGAATCGATTCACGTCGGATGTATTGCCAGACATCGGTTTCGGTCCAATTGCTAAGTGGGAAAATGCGGAAGTGCTCGCCTTCTGCGTGGTGTCCGTTGAAGAGGCTCCACAGTTCAGGACGTTGGTTGCGGGGATCCCATTGACCGAAATCATCACGATGGGAAAAGAACCGTTCCTTGGCCCGGGCCTTCTCCTCGTCCCTGCGGGCTCCGCCGATCGCAGCATCGACCTTCAGCTCCGTGATCGCATCCAAAAGGGTGACGGTCTGCAAAGCATTACGACTGGCGTTCCTACCGGACTCCTCCTTGACACGGCCGCGATCGATGGACTCTTGGACATAGCGGATGATCAACTCCGCTCCCAGTCGTTTCACCCATTCATCACGGAATACGATGGTTTCCGGAAAATTGTGACCGGTATCTATGTGAAGAAGCGGAAAAGGAATACCGGCGGGAAAGAAGGCTTTCCGGGCCAGCCATGATACCACGATGGAATCCTTCCCCCCGCTGAAAAGAATCACCGGGCGGGAGAATCGGGCGGCCACTTCGCGAAGAACATGGATGCTTTCCGCTTCCAGTTCACGCAGGTGGTCGAGATTGTAGGAGAACATCCGGGTTGAAGGGTACAACGAAGATACGAATTACCCGTCAGCCTTGCAGCGGCGTACTTAGCGCGGCCCGAGTCTTTTCAACGAAAATTCAAGCAGGGTCTGAAAAGTGTTCTCCAACGATCCTGCTCCGGTATCAAGCAGCAATTCAGGCGATAGAGGCTCTTCATAAGGAGCCGATATGCCGGTGAAACCGGCTATTTCTCCGGCACGTGCCCTTCGGTACAAACCTTTTGGATCGCGGGCTTCGCATACGGCCAAATCAGCCTTGATATGGATTTCACTGAAGTTGCCCTCCCCGAAAAGCGATCGCACTGCTGCGCGGTCGGACCGATAGGGTGAAATGAATGCGTTTATCACGATAAGACCGGCATCGAACAGCACTTTGTTCACGGCTCCTGTCCTTCGGATATTCTCTTTGCGGTCCTCCGGACTGAAACCCAAGTCACTGTTCAAACTCCCCCGCAACACATCGCCGTCAAGATACATGGTCTTGTAGCCGCGCTCCATCAGTGCCCGCTCCAACAGTGAACCTAATGTGGTCTTGCCGGATCCGCTCAATCCGGTCATCCAAAAAACATGCGCCTGCTGTCCGAGCGATTTTTCACGGTCGGAACGGGCCACTTCCTGTAAAAGCGAATCAGACATGAGAACTCACTGACCGATCGGATGCCAGGTCGTCTTGATTTCCTGAAGATCAAGTATGCGGTAGGGTGAATCGGTTTCGTTCGACAACCAATCCGTCTTCGAAAAGAAGTAGGGACGCTTCACGTTCAGGGCGGAATTCTCATCGACTGTTTTCCGATGAAAGGCATCATCGCCGCAATAGATGCAGGCGTTGACATCCATGTGGTTGGAAAATTGCGCGACCAGCTCCTTACGGGTGCCGGTCAGCAGATTGACTACGCCTCCGGGCAGGTCCGACGTATGTAACACCTCCGCGAAGGTCACAGCTGTCAACGGAAAACGTTCGGAAGCGAGCACGACGACCGTATTGCCGCCGACGATGGCCGGCGCAATCACCGCAGTAAGACCGGCGAGTCCGCTTTCATCGGGCGCGATCACAGACACCACACCGGTCGGCTCGAGCATGGAGAAATTGAAATGAGAGGACTCGACCGGATTCACCGAGCTGAACACCTGTTGGTACTTGTCGCTCCAACCGGCATAGTAGACCATCCTGTCCACGGCGACGCTGACTTCCGTCTCGGCCGCCTTAGCGGAAAGCCCCTGCTGTAAGAGTTCATGTACGAATTGACTCCGTCGGCTTTCCAACATTTCAGCAATCCTGTAAAGAATCTGTCCTTTGTTGTAGGCTGAACGGGCTGCCCAGCCGTTTTGTGCTTTTCGGGCAGCGACGACCGCTTCACGAAAGTCCTTCCGGGAGGCTACACAAATATTGGCAAGCGGCCGTCCTTCCTTATCGCAGACCAGCGAGTAACGGCCGGACTCTGTCCGGGGGAATTTCCCGTCGATGTAGAGCTTGTAGGTCTTCATGACCCCTATGCGACCGACTTTCCGCCTTTCGTCGGAAGCTCCGTTCAGGGAAGCTTCCTTCACCGGTTGTTTATCTGTAGATGACATGGTGCTTTGTATTGATTGATCAGACGTGCTGCAGATAGGGCATCAGGCCATGAAGACCGCCTTCGCGACCGACACCGCTTTCCTTATAACCGCCGAAAGGTGAAGTCGGGTCGAATTTATTGTAGGTATTCGCCCACACCACACCGGCGCGCAATTGATTAGTCACTTTGAAGATCTTGGAGCCTTTATCCGTCCAAACACCGCCGCTGAGACCGTATGGGATATTGTTCGCCTTCTCGATGACTTCCTCGACGGTGCGGAACGACTGCACGGCGAGCACCGGTCCGAAGATCTCCTCCTGCACGATGCGGGAAGACTGCGATACACCGGTGAAAAGAGTCGGACGGCACCAATATCCTTTTGCTGGAACGGA
>JBJOMA010000042.1:0-4719 GCA_046052625.1 Bacteroidota bacterium | reverse complement strand
CTGTCGTACATACAGAACATCACCGACGGTGATTTCGTGGAGCTTTTCGGAGACCGGACTGTTAAAGACGATAAGGCCATTGTCGGCGGACTCGGGTCCGTTAACGGCCGTAGCGTTATGTTCATCGGTCAGCAGAAGGGTAATACCACCAAACAACGACAATTCAGGAATTTCGGGATGGCCAATCCGGAAGGTTACCGGAAGGCGCTGCGCCTTATGAAACTGGCAGAGAAATTCAACAAGCCGGTAGTCACCTTGATCGATACGCCCGGTGCTTTTCCCGGTCTGGAAGCCGAAGAACGCGGTCAGGGTGAAGCCATCGCGCGCAACCTCTTCGAGATGGCCCGCTTGAAAGTGCCGGTTATCTGCATCATCATCGGCGAAGGCGCATCCGGCGGGGCGCTGGGTATCGGTATCGGTGACCGTGTCTATATGCTGGAGAACACCTGGTATTCCGTCATCTCCCCCGAATCCTGTTCCTCCATCCTCTGGCGCAGCTGGGACTTCAAGGAAAAGGCGGCAGAGGTGCTCAAACTGACCGCAGAAGACATGCTGAAGAACCGACTGATCGACGGCGTCATAAAGGAGCCGGTGGGCGGAGCGCATACCCAGCCCAATGAGATGTTCAAGCGGGTCAAGAACGAGATCGTACAGGTACTCAACGAACTGGTATTGTTGCCCAAAGAAGAGCTGGTGCGTAAGCGCATCGAGAAGTTCTGTGCAATGGGCGTTGTCGGCCAGGCCAACTGATCCGATAACCCGGACATGATCTCCTTTCCGAACTGCAAGATCAACATCGGGTTGAACATCGTCGGAAAGCGAAGCGACGGTTTTCACGACATCGAAACTGTCTTCTATCCTCTTCCGTGGTCGGATATACTTGAAATAAATCGTTCCCAAGCCAAAGAGCAGTCGGTTGAATTCAGGTCCAGCGGAATCCGTATCTACGGCTCCAAAGAAAACAACCTATGCGTACGCGCCTACCAGTTGCTGGCAGCCGACTATCCAATCGGTCCGGTGCGCATGCAGCTTCATAAATTGCTTCCGGTAGGTGCAGGACTTGGAGGCGGCTCCTCCGATGCCGCCTTTGTGCTTCGCACCCTGAACCAACTTTTTCAGTTACGTATCAACGACGATGAACTGGCGTCCTATGCTGCGAGACTGGGAAGTGATTGTCCGTTTTTCATCCGAAACAAACCGGTGTTCGCCACCGGCAGAGGAGATGTATTTGAAGACGTCAAACTGAAGTTGGACGATTACTATCTGGTAGTTGTCAAGCCGCGTATCCATGTGAGTACCGCAACGGCTTATGCCGGTGTCTCTCCCATGCAGCCGGCTCACTCCCTGAAAGAGCTGATCCGTAAACCCGTCGAGACATGGAAAGACCTCATCCATAATGACTTCGAAAAGACCATCCTCGACAAGCATCCGAGCATCCGTAACATCAAAAAACGTCTGTATGACGAGGGGGCGGTTTACGCTTCGATGAGCGGCAGCGGATCCGCCGTTTACGGCATTTTCAAGCGGCCCATTGACCTACACCTTCATTTCAGAAACTGTACGGTCTGGCAAGGTGAGCCCCGTATCGAGAAATACTGAGGCGGAACCGGAATTCTTTCGCTACAGAGGTCATCTTTTTTCGGCAGAATAACCTATCTTGACATCTACCCCTTTTCGCACCATGGAAAACGCCCTGAAGATCTATAAATCATCCGCCGGATCCGGCAAGACCTTTACACTTGTCAAGGAGTACTTGCGGATCGTACTGTCCCATCCGGAAGAATACCGCCATATCCTTGCCATCACTTTCACGAACAAAGCGGCACAGGAGATGAAAGAGCGTGTCATCGGTTCGTTGGTCAATATCGCTTCCGGGACCGAATCCGATATACGTACAAAATTGGAAGAAGAGTTGCCGGGAATTCCGTTACCGGAACGTGCCGCTACGGTACTCACATCCATCTTACACGATTACCCGTCGTTCTCTATTTCCACTATCGACAGTTTTTTTCAAAAACTGTTACGTGCATTGGCCCGTGAAATACGCTTGCCGTTGCGCGCCGAATTGCAACTCAATCAGGAAGACGCGGAAATCGAAGTTACCGAACGCTTGCTCAGCCGTGCCGGAAAGGACAAGGATCTTTCCGGCTGGCTCCAAAAACTGGTATTGAAGAAATTGGAAGAAGACCGGGGATGGAATCTCGAAAAGGACATCCAATGGATCACCGGTGAAATCATGAAGGAGCGCGGGTCCGACCGTCAGCCAATGGAACGTGATGAACTCAATGCTTTCCTGGAAGAGCTCAAGTCGATGAAAAAGACGTTCGAGGCATCCATCCGTTCCATTGGACAAAAAGCATTACAGTCACTGGACAGTTCCGGCTATACGCTGGACGATTTCACGCGTGGAAAGTCAGGACCTGCGGGTTATTTGACAAAAATCGCAGACAGCAAGCCGCTGAAAGACTATTCGATGAATTCCTATGCCCTGAGCGGATTAGGCACTCCGGAAAACTGGAACCGTAAAGCGGATCTCAAAGATCTGCCTAAACGGTCGTTCATCGAGGAGCACCTTTTTCCACTGCTGACGGAAGCCGCAACCCTGCTCGAACGTGATTACGTAAAATACCTTAGCAGCAAAGAGCTTTTGCGCACGCTCTACCTGTTCGGTATCATCAATGACCTCTCGCTGATTTTCGGGGAATACCGGAAAGAGAATAATCTGATACTGATTTCGGACACCGCCAAGATGCTGCAAGAGATCATCACCGGCGACGACACCCCGTTCATTTATGAGAAAACGGGGAACCGTTACAAATACCTCCTGATCGACGAATTCCAGGATACTTCCTCCATCCAATGGAACAATCTCCTTCCACTTGTCATCAACTCGCTTGGAAGCGGATTCACGACCTTGATAGTCGGCGATGCAAAGCAATCCATCTACCGCTGGCGCGGCGGAGATGTGCAGCTGCTGCTGAAAGGTATTCGCAAGCACTTGACCCGGTTCGGCAGTCTGATAAAAGAAGACGCGCTTAAAGTCAACTACAGAAGTAAAAAAGAGATCGTCGAGTTCAACAACGCCTTCTTTCACGCCGTGCCCGGACTGCTTGAATCTACGGGGCAGCTCGAGGACTTGAGCCTTTTACAGGAAGCGTATGGCGAAGGACTGAAACAGGAAATAGCCGAAAGGAACCTAACCGGCGGCTACGTGGAATGGAATACTTTTTTCGACGATCCTAAAAGCGCGCAAGATCCGGACATCGCCCTACAGGATACGGACGAAGATTCCGGATGCTCCAAAGGTTCATGGAAAGAAAAATCCCTTGCACAAACCATCGTAACCGTGCGCGACCTGCTGTCGCGCGGTTTCAGGCACAGGGATATCGCAGTCCTGGTACGGACCAATAAGGAAGGCAACCTGGTGGCGGATCATCTGTTTGAAAACGGCATAGAAAAGATCATCACTCCTGACTCACTTTCGATCAACCGCTCACCAAAAGTCCGTTTCCTCATCAATGCATTCCGTCTTTTGGCAGATCCCGGAAACGATATCGCGCGAAGCCAGCTGCTGAACTACTATGTCGGGATCCACGCACCCGGAAATCTGACTACCGACGAGATTTTCCGGCAGGAGAAGAAACAAAAGAGCCGAGGAAAGAACCACGGTCAGCCGTCGTTGCTCCAGACAGCTTCCATGATCGATCGACCTTTCAACCGGCTGCTTCCCGCCGAATTCGTCGATTCGCTCGACACACTTGCCCGGCTGCCGGTCTATGAAGTCTCCGAACAACTGGTACGGATCTTCGGATTCCACCGCCCTCCGGACGCCTACGTGCAGCGACTGCAAGACCTTGTTCTGGAATTCAACACACGGCATCACGCCTCCGTCTCCGGATTCATCGACTGGTGGGACCAGAATGAACGTATCCGCGACAGCTCCGTCATCATTCCTGAAAACGAAGACGCCATCCGTATCATGTCGATCCACAAATCGAAGGGCCTGCAGTTCCCTGCCGTCATCATGCCGTTCGTCGAGTGGAAGCTGGAACCGAAAAGCGGTGAGCTGATATGGGTGAATTCAGCGGTGCAGCCGTTCGACCGGTTGGGAGACATCGGAGTCTATTCCGGCAAAGCACTGGAAGGGACTGTCTTTAATCCGGACTGGCAACAGGAACGGTCTCAGACGGTAGTCGATAATGTGAATATGCTATATGTGGCATTCACCCGTGCCGAAGAAGAACTGTACCTGTCCGGTCCCGGCGAAAAAGGCGAAGGGGACATCAACACCGCTTCAAAGCTGACGCTGCGCGGACTTTCCGCGACCGGACACCTGCCGGATGAAGCAGGCACTTTCAGAATAGGGAAGAAAACAGAAAACCGAATCTCTAAGGCCGACAGCGGCACAACGGACGAACTAACCTCCTATCCGTCGAATAAATGGCAGGACAAGATCCGTATAGCCACACGCGCACGCCGGCTGAGCGACTTACTGAAGGAAAAGCAGGATGACCGCATACGCTACGGAATACTTGTGCATGATGTTATAGCACGGATCCTTACGAAGTCAGATGTGGACCGCGAGGTGGACCGTTATTTTTTCGGGGGAGATATCACGGCCGAGCAACAGCAGGAACTGAAAGCGCTCATCCTGGAAGTCATGGAGCATCCGTTACTGTCGGATTTTTTCGATGAAACCTGGGACATACGGCGCGAGCA
>JBJOMA010000041.1:0-4762 GCA_046052625.1 Bacteroidota bacterium | reverse complement strand
CGATGAGGCGGATTACCTCAAAGACATCCAGAAACTGATCAGGAAGAACCTGAATGTGTTGACCCTTCCCGACCTTCCTCCCGCACCTCCACGGCCGACGACCGTCGATAACGTGATCGGTACCGGCGGGAACGCCCCATCGCACGGCTCACGCTCCGGCGGTTCTACCGGCGGCAGCCAGCGCGGGCGACGGTCCTTCGGCCGACGCCGTTAAACGGCTGTTTTACCCGCAGCTTGTACATGACAACCCAAGGGTGTATTTTGAAGCCATGAAAACACTGGTTGAACAGTTCCGGGATAACGGTTTTCTGGTGCTGGAAGATTTCTACAGTGCCGCGGAGTGCGATGCGCTGATGCAACGCGGACAGGAACTCGCCGAAGGATACGACTACGACGGTCACCCTTCGATCTTCCAGACTGCTGAACAGACGAAGACCAGTGACGACTATTTCCTGAATTCGGGAAGTAACATTTCGTTCTTCTTTGAGAAGGACGCATTCGATGAAAACGGCCGATTGAAAGTCGACCTGTTCCACTCGCTGAACAAGATCGGTCATGCATTGCACGATCTCGATCCCGTTTTCAACGCCTTCACGCGTTCTCCTCAGATGAAAAAACTGGCCGCAGAACTGGAGTTGGATCAATACCTGGTCATCCAGAGCATGCTCATCCTTAAGCACGCCCGCATCGGCGGTGTGGTGGATGTGCATCAGGACGCCACGTTCCTCTTCACCGAGCCCGACTCCTGCATCGGATTCTGGTATGCGCTCGAAGATGCGACCATTGAAAACGGTTGCATGTGGGCGAAGCCCGGCGGTCACCGCACCCCTTTGCGTTCTAAGTTCCAGCGTAAACCGGGCGGAGGCACGGAATTCATCACACTCGATGAAGAACCGTTTACCACGGAGGGAATGATACCGTTGGAAGTCCGAAAAGGCACCTGCATCGTGCTCGACGGAAAACTGCCGCATTACAGTCTGCCGAACACCAGCGGAAAATCCCGACAAGCATATGCGATCCATACGATCGACCGGACCAAGAAATATCCTGCCGAGAATTGGCTGCAGCGGGATATGTCAACCGTAAAAGGATTCTGAGTAACGAATAGTCTGTAGTCAATAGCGCGAGACCGGAAACGGGTAAACGCAACCTGTCATTAACTTCATCCGCATGAAACGCTTCTTCCTGCTGCTTCTCCTTCCTGTTTCGCTCTTTGCCGCTGAAACACACACCTATGTTCCTGATCCGGACACGACCATTCAGCGGCGAATCGAAGAGTGGAAAGACTTGAAATTCGGATTGCTGATGCACTGGGGCGCCTACAGCCAATGGAATATCGTCGAAAGCTGGAGTATCTGTCCCGAAGACCTCAGCTGGGCGACGGGTGCGCGGAAAAAAGAATTCGGTGATGACTATTTCAGCTACCGAAAGACCTATGAGAACCTGAAGACGACGTTCAATCCCACGTCCTTCGACCCCGGCAAATGGGCGGATTCCGCAAAAGCGGCAGGCATGCGGTATGTGATCTTCACCACGAAGCACCATGACGGCTTCTGCATGTGGGACACCAAACAGACCGACTACAAAATCACCGACGCAGGTTGTCCGTTCTCCACCGATCCAAGAAGCGACGTCACCAAAGGGATCTTCGAAGCGTTCCGTTCCCGCGGATTATGGACGGGCGCCTACTTCTCCAAACCCGACTGGCATTCCGACTATTACTGGTGGAAGAAATTCCCGCCTGTCGACCGTAACGCCAACTATTCTATTGCGAAATATCCGGACCAGTGGAAAAAGTTCGTCGACTATACGCATGAGCAGATCAATGAACTCATGAGCGGCTACGGGAAGGTCGATATCCTTTGGCTCGACGGAGGATGGGTGCGTAAGAAGACCGACGAGGACGTGACCAATACGTTGACGGAAATCTACGAAGGCAGTCGCTGGGCGCGCAACCCGCAGAGCCAGGACATCGACATGCCGAGCCTCGTGAAGAACGCACGCGTACGGCAGCCGGAGCTGATCGTGGTGGACCGAGACGTTCCGGGGCCCTATCAGAATTACCTGACTCCGGAACAGCAGATTCCGGATTCCATCCTGCCCTACCCGTGGGAGACCTGCATGACGATGGGCGGCAGCTGGAGCTATGTCGCTACCGACAAATACAAACCTTCCGACGAACTCGTCGAGAAACTGGTCGATGTGGTCAGCAAGGGAGGAAATTTCCTGTTGAACATCGGACCGAGTCCGAAAGGAGAATTCGCCCCGGAAGCGTATGCACGATTGAACGACCTGGCACGTTGGATGAAGACGAACGGAGAAGCCATTTACAATACACGACCCGTGGAGCGTTTCAAAGAAGGTGCTCGCATCCGCTACTCGCAGGGCAAGGATCGCACCGTTCGGTACATTTATCTGATGGACCGGCCGTCAGCGGATTTGGTCTTGAAGAATATCGCCATCAGCAAACATGCGAACGTGATCTTGTTAGGCTCCAACACTCCCTGCAAGCACAGCGCAACACCGGAAGGGATCCGGATCGGTCTTCCTGAAAAGGAAATCTCCCGAGGGGAATACGTCTGGGTACTGGCAGTGACAGAGCACTGACACGTCAGCAGCCGATCAACCGAAGCGGCAGGAGGTGCTGCCGGAAAGAACTTACCTGCACCGAACTTCAGTCGTCAATAACAATGCCCGTCGACCAGTGCGATGGCTTTGGAAATGATCTCCAGTCCCTCGTCGATCTGTTCCTTGGTGATGTTCAGTGGCGGTGCGATGAAGATATAGTTCCAGCGAACGAACGTATACATACCCAGCTCGCGGATCTTTGCAGCAACTGGATTCATCAGTGCGACTTCCGCAGGTTTTCCGTTCCACACCGCCATCGGTTCCTTCGTTTTACGGTTCTTCACCAGTTCGATACATCCCAAAAGTCCGGTGTTGCGGAAATCACCGATGGACGGATGCTTCTTCTTCAGTTCCTCTACGCGCTGTTCTACGTACTTGCCCATCTTGGCCGCGTTTTCAATCATTCCCTCCTCTTCGTAGATTTTCAGCACTTCGACAGCAGCTGCACACGCCACGGAATGTGCCGAATACGTAAGCCCCAACATCAAGGGCCGCTCGTCGAAATGATGTGCGATCTTATCGCTGACGATGATGCCTCCGAGCGGAATATAGCCGGCCGTGACACCTTTTGCAAAACACAGCATGTCGGGCACGACACCGAAATGGTCAATACCGAACCACTTTCCGGTACGGCCGAATCCGCTCATGACTTCGTCGGCGATCAGGAGGATACCATGCTTGTCGCAGATCTGGCGGAGGCGTTGCCAATAATCAGGCGGATATTTGATGCAGCCGGACGAGCCGGATTCACCCTCCATCAGGATGGCGGCAATATTCTCCGGCCCTTCGAATTCGATGACGCGCTCCAGATGGGAGACGCATTCACGAGCGCATGAATCCGGATGCTGCGACCAGGAACAACGGTAGCAGAAGGCGTCTTCCACATGCACGATGTTCGGAACCTGCTGTGAATCAGCTGCGAGTTTGCGCGGATCACCGCCGGCCGACATGGCGCCGTACGACGCCCCATGGTAGGAACGGTAGCGGGTGATGATCTTATGCCGGCCCGTATACATCCGCGCCAGTTTGATCGCATTCTCGATCGCCTCGGCCCCGCCGAGCGTGAACAACGTCTTATTCAGATTTCCGGGAGCGATCTCCGCGAGTTTCTTTCCTAATTCACCACGAGCTTTCGTGGTGCAGGAAGGGGTCACATAACTCACCTGCGACATCTGCCGGGCGACCGCCTCTGCGACACGCGGATGACCGTGACCGATGTTCACGTTCATGAGCTGCGAGGAGAAATCGATGTATCGCTTCCCGTCATAATCGTACAGGTAGACACCTTCGGCGCGCCGGACCTGGATAGGATTGATGCCAGCCTGTTTCGACCAGGAAAACAACGTGTATTCCAGGTTGTTCTTCAGGATTTCCTGTTTCTCGCTGTCGGTTATGAGCTCGTGTTCCCGCATCGTACTTTACTTCTATAAGAATTTTAATATTTTCAGTCGTTTAACTCATCCAGTTGGTGCGTGCCTCCGGATTCCATTTGGTAGTGATCTTCTTCAGCTTTGTCCAGAATTCGATCGAGGATTTCCCGGTGATATCGCATGCACCGAATTTCGACTCGTTCCAGCCGCCAAAGGAGAAGGGTTCACGGGGCACCGGAACGCCGATGTTCACACCGATCATTCCCGCACTGGCGTGCTCGGCAACGTAACGTGCCAATCCCCCGCTCTGGGTGAAGACGGACGCAGCATTCCCGTATGGATTTGCGTTTTCAATCCTGATCGCTTCGTCCAGATTCTTGACGCGCATGATCGAGATGACCGGTCCGAAGATCTCTTCGCGTGCTACTGACATATCAGGGGTGACGTAATCAATTACCGTGGGTCCTACATAATATCCGTCTTCCTTCCCCGCCACGACCGCATTACGTCCGTCCACCAGGATCTTGGCACCGGCTTTTTCCGCTTGTGCGATGTAGTCTTCGATGCGCGCTTTGGCCTGCGCGGAAATTACTGCTCCGAGATTCTTTCCGGGAACGACTTTACCCGCCTCCTCCACGATCTTGTTCACGATATGATCGATATTGCCGACTCCTACCATGGCTGAAGCCGCCATGCAACGCTGACCGGCACATCCCGACATCGAAGCAGTGACATTACTCGCCGTCATTTCAGGGTGCGCATCC
>JBJOMA010000040.1:0-7263 GCA_046052625.1 Bacteroidota bacterium | reverse complement strand
TTGGAACTCGTAGGCGGTTGTCCATTGCAGTTCGACAGCTCCGTCTGACGCCCATCCATCGAACGAAATCAATTCAACAGGAAGCGTGCCGCAGCCTACTGTTCCGGTCGGAATGAACTGGTAAGGCCACATCGTATTATACGTACAACTGAGCTCCTCCCACATGTACTGGATGAAATAGGTCGTGTTACAAGCTACATTGGAGAGATTACCGCCGGCGATGTTACCGCAAGTCACCACGTTGCAGTTCACATCGTAGATCTTGTAAAATCCCCAGGCGATGTTGCCGTTAACACACGTAGAATTCAAAACGATCTGGTTACTCAGCTGGATGGAGTTGGTCGCGGCCGTCTGGAAACTATACAGCCCCGAAACGACCAGATTGGTCTGGGAAACGAGCGGGTAACCGGCACAAGCAGATGTCACCGTAGTAGCAGAAGCAGGCGGAGTGGTCATGTAACAACCGGGCAGCGCAGCACTGCACACGGTCGGTGGCGGCGGATTACTGATCGTTCCGCCTGGATTGGTTGTGGTCGCACGGATAGTAAAACTACCCGCCGAACCGCATACTGCTCCGGATGAATAGGTGATCTGAACGGCATAGGCTCGTCCTGCGACCGTATTGACCTGATACAAGGTGGTACCCGGACCGTTGGCAGCAGCCTGACAGTTCACGAGTGAACAAAGATCGATCGGCAGATTGTTTCCCGGCCATATGGAAGACCCCACATAACAGGACCCCGAATTGATGATCTGGACAAAGGTGGTGGCGGTTGTGGCAACGAATTTATACCAGACCGTCTGGTCCGCGCTGCCGTTACAAGCGGTCTTCTCGTTTGGCTCCAATGACCCGCAGGTGGATCCTGATACTGCAGGAGCATTCAAGGTGAGTGTGGTTGCTGATGAAAAGTTATCGTTGGCGGAAGTCGGAGAGCAAGGAGGTAGGCGTAAGGAGGAAAGTCGGTCCGGTCCGGAATAATGATCCGGATCGATCATACACGAATCACACCCTGCTGCCGAATATGCATCGGCAGGCTGCTGTGCAACAACCTGCAAGGTCAGGGACGACAGTAAAAGAACCAGGGCGATTGACCTGATTCGCATATATAAAAGATTCATAGCCGGCATTGCATGGGATAATGACCAACAACACATTCACATGAATATAAAAATTTTTTCGGAAAACAGGAAGATTCGAGACCGGAACTTTGTAAAAGTCGTGATTCAGGCGGTTTCCAGTTGCCCGACCTGCTGGCGGACCGCCTTTTTTATCGCCTCCACATCGAATCCGCATTCCGCATAGAGTTCCTTCTGCTCGCCGTGTTCGATGAAACGGTCGGGGATTCCAAGACGGGTGACAGATGCGGAATACCCGTTGTCGAGCATGAACTCTGCTACGGCAGTGCCGAAGCCGCCCTGTACACACCCGTCTTCAACGGTCACGATCTTTTTGAAGCTTCGGAAGACCTCATGCAACAGTTTTTCATCCAAAGGCTTGACGAAGCGCAGATCATAATGCGCAGGCGAAAAACCCTCTTCACGAAGTTCGGCGCAGGCCTTGACGGCGAAGTTGCCCGGATGACCGATGGTCAGGATCGCGACTTCCTCTCCGTCACATATTCTTCTTCCGCTACCGATCGAAAGTTTCTGCAAGGGTCTCTTCCAGTCGACCATGACACCATTGCCTCTCGGATAGCGGATGGAAAACGGCGCTGCGTTTTCCGGAAGCTGTGCAGTATACATGAGGTTGCGCAGCTCCTCTTCATTCATCGGTGCTGCGACAATCATGTTGGGGATGCAGCGGAAGTACGCCAGATCAAAAGAACCATGGTGCGTCGGACCGTCGGCTCCTGCCAATCCGCCGCGGTCGAGACAGAATACGACGTGCAGTTTTTGAAGGGCCACATCATGGACGACCTGGTCGAAGGCGCGCTGCATGAACGAAGAATAGATGTTACAGAAGGGAACCATGCCCTGAGTCGCCATTCCGGCAGAGAAGGTGACCGCGTGCTGCTCGGCGATTCCAACATCGAATGCACGGTCCGGCATGGCCTTCATCAGGATGTTCATCGAACTGCCCGAGGGCATTGCCGGAGTCACACCGATGACCTTCGGATTCTGCTCAGCAAGCTCTACCAAGGTATGACCGAAGACATCCTGGTATTTCGGAGGTTGAGGGTTCGTATTCGCAGGCTTGAAGATCTCGCCGGTGATCTTGTCGAAAAGTCCGGGAGCATGCCACTTGGTCTGGTCCTTTTCGGCCAGCTCATATCCTTTCCCTTTTACTGTGAGACAGTGTAGGATTTTGGGACCGGGAATATCACGCAAATCGCGCAGGACCTTTACAAGACGATTCACATCGTGACCGTCGACCGGACCGAAGTAACGGAAACGGAGCGACTCGAACAGATTGCTTTGCTGCAATAAGGTGGTCTTGATGCCGTTCTCGACTTTGGCGGCGATTTCCTGGGCGTTAGGACCGAACTTGGAGATCTTCCCCAGCAGCTTCCACACCTCGTCTTTCACCTTGTTGTAAGTATGCGAGGTCGTAATGTCCGTGAGGTATTCTTTCAGGGCACCGACATTGGGATCGATGCTCATGCAATTATCATTCAATATGACCAGAAGGTTAGAATTCTCCACACCTGCGTGGTTCAGCGCTTCGAAAGCCATTCCTGCCGTCATGGCGCCATCGCCTATGATTGCTACATGTTGCCGATCGACTTCCCCTTTCATCCGGGAGGCAACAGCCATGCCGAGTGCAGCGGAGATGGAAGTAGAGGAATGTCCGACACCGAAAGTATCGTAAGGACTTTCACTGCGTTTCGGAAATCCGCTGATCCCTTTGTAAATACGGTTAGTATGGAAGACTTCCCGGCGCCCCGTGAGGATCTTGTGCCCGTAAGCCTGATGACCGACATCCCATACAAGTTGATCATACGGGGTATTGAAAATGTAATGGAGAGCGACGGAGAGTTCCACGACGCCGAGCGAAGCGCCGAAATGACCGCCGTTAACAGATACCACATCGATGATATAGTCGCGCAGTTCCCGGCAGACCTGCTCGAGCTCCCTTTCAGGCAGTTTTCGAAGGTCTTCAGGGTAATTGATACCTTTTAACAGGTTTCCTGCAGCGGCGTCCATCACGGGTGGTTGAAGGACAAATATATCCAAATTCGAGGGTTTTTCAGAGTGAAATCCGTTCCTGAAAGGCGCTTTTTTCGTTGAATTGGAGGAAGCGGTTACCGGGGAACGAAGTATGCCGTGGGTAATAGCGGCCGGATGCAGGTTATTTCGGCGTTTCACAGTTTTATCTAACAATGCACCCCGCCGAAAGTTCAGGTAGATGCCCCCGGAAGAAGTCAGCAGGCGGAAGCGTACTTTCGCTGTATCGAATTGCAACTTATGACTAAAACTTACGACCGATTCCTGAAGGTCCGTCGCTCCGGGATTCCGCGTTCCGGTAAAGGATTATTCACTACCGTCGAAATTCCCAAGGGCGGACTGGTGTGTGAATACAAAGGCCGGCTGGCAAGATGGAGGGATATGAAGGACGAGGACGGATACAACGGGTATATTTTCAAAATCAATCGGATCTGGGCGATCGATGCGCAGCGTACCCTGAGCGCGAAAGGCCGCTACGCGAACGATGCGCGCGGACTGAGCAGAGCTGAAGGATGCCGGAACAACGCAGAATATATCACTAAAGGGCTGAAGTGCTACATCTCCGCCACACGTCGCATCCGTAAAGGCGAAGAGATCTTTGTAGATTACGGGCAGGCCTACTGGCGCTTGATAAGAAGATTGATCAAGGAAGGGGCGATCTGACGGAATCCCTCCGGAATATTGCCGAAAATCCGTTACCGCAGTTCCCGGATGATCATCAACCCTCCCCCACCAGGCGACATGTGCCAAATGAACGGGAACGATGTGTCGAGCGTTCCGGTCTGGTCAGAATAGCTTTCAGGGTTCTTTTCATAGTGTGCATCCGGCGTATCGAAGCAAGCCTCGAATACATAACGGCTGCCGGATGAAAGGAAATCCAGATTCAAGATGAGTTCGCGGCCCTTCTCGTTGGTGATGCCGGCGACGTACCAGGTATCTCCCCTCCTTCGTGCAATCACGACGTACTCACCGATTGCGGCAGCCAGCACCCTGGTCTCATCATAACTCACGGGCAAGCGGGCGATATACCGGAACAACCGGTTGTTCTCGTAATTCTCGACAAGGTCTGCAGCCATCTGCATCGGACTGTAGTTGACTACCAACAATGCCAACTGGTTCGAAACCGTACTGTGCATCGCCGTAGACCCTTTCTGCTGTTCATTCCATCTTATACGACCGGTGGCGTAATTATCGAGCCGGGTATCCAGGATGCCGGGTGTGTAGTCTATCGGACCGGCCAGTCCGCGCGTGAAAGGAAGCGTGCAGGTATGAGCGGGTGCATTCCCTTCGCTCCAGGCATTCCATTCGGTACCTCGGACACCCTCGAATGTCATGAGATTCGGATACGTACGGCCCCAACCGGTCGGCAGCACAGGCTCGTGAACATCAAGCATCAATCCGTATTCGGCGGCCTTGCGCATGACGAGATTCATGTGCCGGACCATGTATTGCCCGTGATGGTTCTCCGTAGGCGGATTGACCGGACCCGCATACCCGGTCTTTACATACCGGATACCCAGCCGGCGATACATGGAAAAAGCACTGTCCATGCGCGTTTCAAAAGAAACGATATCGCCGCCGGTCTCCAGATGTCCGATGATCTCCACTCCTTTCATCCGCCCATATCGTACCACCTCCTTCAGATTGAAATCAGGATAGGGCGTCGTGAAATCGAACGCGCCCTGCTTCCCCCAGTGTTCCCAACCGGTATTCCACCCTTCCACCAAGACTCCCTCGATACCGTTCTTTGCAGCGAAGTCGATATAACGCTTTGCGCGTTCCGTAGTGGCACCGTGGCGGTTACCCTCCGCCTTCCAGGTGGAAAGACCAAGATGCATGTCCCACCAGATGCCGATATAACGGATCGGCCTGATCCATGTAACGTCTTCAATCACGGACGGCTGGTTGAGGTTCCACAGCAGATCGCTCGTCAGGAGTCCACCGGGTTCACCGGTGATGAAAAGTGTCCGCCACGGTGTGATGAAAGGACCGGGAGTCTTCACAGCCGAACCGTCCGACCACGGCACCAGATTGGCGCTGAAACCTATAGGATTCGATGAAGACCTGCGCAAGGTCATCGTCGTGAAATCATCCACCGCCGCTTCATGGACGGCAATGCACGTCCCACTTTGGAATTGCATGGTAAACGGCAACGCCACATGGTCGGTCTTTGAGAGCGGTGTCTGCTGATAGGTCTTCTCCAGCGTGTTGTAATCGGCCCATGCCCACCATGACGCGGCATCCTCCGCGAAATTGAATTCGGTCAGCTCGTGCAGTACCGTTATCGGACCGGCTAATTCGGGAAACTCATAGCGGAAAGCGCAGCCGTCATCATACACGCGGATACGAAGGATGCAGCTCCGTATCGTTTCACCGCTACGGAAACGGACCGACAGTTCGTTGTACCGGTCTTTAATAAACGAATGGATACCCCAGGCAGGCTGCCATTCGGCATCATGCTGTTTTGAATCGACCTGCGTCCATTCGAGGAACGACAGCGTATCCTCTCCGCTGAATACCATTCCGAGGGCGGAAGGCCTTATGAGGGATTCCTCGCCACGGTCGACCGTATAGTCGAGCCTTCCCCTATCGAGCCGGAGCGTGAAACAAAGCTGGCCGTCCGGAGAGCATGCAGCCATCTGCTCGGCCTTTGCATCGGTTGCAAAGCGAGTGATGAACAGGCAGTACAGCAGAATCCGTCGTGTCATATGCGACGCCATTGCTATCGGCAATTGAAACGTTAAGTTATCCCTTGCTCGCTCAACCTTCCAGATAGTCCCAATCCTTGATGGGCTCGAAGGATTTGAAACTCTCCTGCGCGGACGGATGTTGCAGACAGGATTCGACCGACACCTCCGGAATGAGTTCCTTGCCAAGCGGATCAAGAATGAAGATGAGATTATGTCCGTAATCATTCGCGCCAACCAGGCGGTATCCTTTACGTCTTGCCAACCGTGTCATGGCGACCGGAGATGCTCCATGATAGACCGGATGCTTTCCGGGGAAAACATAATCGGGGTCGTAAGGGACGACGATGTTGTGCATGCCGAATTCGACATGCGTTTCAATGATCACTACTCTCGGACGAACTGCATCGAGTGCATCCCAGATCCAGTAATCGTATCCGTCGAGATCGATTGACAACAGGTCGATTTCACCGTGAAGTCCTGCGTCACGGACAAGGGTGTTGACATTCTCACGTGTGACCTTCGAACAGACGAACCTCGGCTTATAGGACCACCGGTCAGGATATCGGTTATAAAAGCGGCGGCCACGCTCCACGGAAGTACGGTCGGCATCGATAAAGACTCCATGCCAGCCGAAATTAAGAGCAAGATTCGCGCAGTTACTGTTGACGCCGTCATTGGAACCGATCTCCAGGAAACGTTTGCCGGTCTCTCCGATGACTGCAAAGATGAAAAGCAGCAATCCGTCTTCTTCATGCTGGGAGAACGCCTTGAAGCCGGTGTCTTTCAGGGAAGGCACCTCTCCCCGACGTGCAGCTTCCTTATAGTACAAGTAGAGTTGTCGCTGCGGAACTTGAGCCGCCGGGGTGAACTTATCCCATACCCGTACGATCAACAGGTGCTTTTTGAGAAAGTTCTTCAGATAGCGTATCATTTCACTGCCAGGAAGGGATCAGTCCGCGCAATCCCATATCCACTACCGTGTCGATGGTCATCGTACTGGTATTAACATCCCACCGGCCGTTGCCGTCGCTGTCGACCCATTCAAAACTGTTGTTGGTGGAGAGGGACATGGTAGCTACAATATCCCGTGATTCGCTTCCGGTGATCGTAAGCGGAGTGGCGAACTGCCCGGTTACAACGCACGAGCCTTGCGGAATAGGCGAGGTGGCGAATAGCGGGTTAGGGACCGTCGTCGCGCCGGGAGGGGCCTGGCCGTCACGAACGATTCCAAGTGTTTCGAATCCCCAATACCCTTGGAGGCGGTTTCCATTGACCGTCAGCGATTGTGTGTTCACCGTATAATTTATCAGGTAAGTGTTGTACCCGACAAAACTGGCAATCGTTCCTTGTGTAGAAATACCGTTGAGATAGTAATCAACGTCATAATTCTGATAAGAGAGCGACAAAC
>JBJOMA010000039.1:0-3626 GCA_046052625.1 Bacteroidota bacterium | reverse complement strand
ACCGACCGATGGATGAATATCCATCATGTCGACAACGGTATATCCGATTTCATTCGGGGAGAGGTCGGTCCAGACAGTGTTCAATCCGTTCAACTGGTGCGTACCGTACAAGCCGATACTGGTGCCCGCCAGGTAAGCATTACCGTTCGGCGTCGGAACGATTGAAACCCAACGTACAGAAGGTCCGGCTCCGGTCCCGGTGGCTGATGCTTCCAGATTACCTGCGACTTTCGTCCAAGTCACTCCGGCGTCGTTCGATGCATAGATACTGTAGATCCTGTAATTCGAGAACGCCACCAACAGGTGATCACCGTTGTTCGGATCGACTGCAATGCAGCTCACATTCGCTGAAGTCGGGAACACGGTCGTACCCGTCACTTCCGTCAGTGTCGGTGTGGCCGAATCCGCGTTGTCCAAACGGAAAATCCGGCGGTTGCTATACCCGTAATACACCCGGTTGGCTGGTGTCTTGCAAACAGCCAGTGCGGAGATCCTGAAACCCGGCACTGAATCCGGGAACTGATGCCATCCGGTGCTGATGCTGTCCCATTGGCCGGTCAACGGAATCATGTCCAGGCTGTCGTTTCGCCACAGTCTGCTTCCCGCAGGCAAGTACATCCGGTTGTTGTTGTTCGGATCCAACGCAAAAGGTGAAATGAACTGATAGTTGTCTCCGCCGATCGGGTCGATCCTTCGGAAAGCAATCGGATTGCCGGCAGTATCGAGCTGATAACGGGCGGTCTTCCCCTCTTGTCTGGACATGTAATAATATGCATGACCGTCTTCAACTGCGACATATCCGCCGTCGCCCCAGCCGGGATGCGTCCAGGCCGACTGAAGGTTGGTGTTATCCGTGAACCAGGTACCGTTATCCTGGGCTCCGCCGATGATAATGTCATTCGGAGGTGTTCCGTGATCGATTCCGACCGTATAGAATTGTCCGGTCAGGTATCCGGTGCTCAGCGAATCCCAGGAAACTACTGCAGCGCGACAGTCGGCAGTACGGTAGACGCCGCCGTCATTCGCCTGCAACAGCACGTTCGGATTGGAAGGATAGAAAACCACCTGGTGCTGGTCGCTGTGATTGTTGGGATAGTTCACATAAAAAGGGATGGTGGTGCGCGGATAATACCCCCCGATGGTCGTTGTGTTGGAGTCGGTGCGGAACCCGTCTGTCGAACGGTATAAATTCGTTCCGCCGATGAAGACTGCATTGCTGTCTCCGGGCTGGACCTTCACGACAAGATTGTACCCTCCTTGTGCATTGAAGTTGCCGAGCTGACTGCTGTCATACGGAATACCAGCGGAAAGATCGGTCCAACTTCCTCCGGCACCGGTACCATTGCCGCTGCCATAGGTGTATTTCAAAAGACTGTTCCATTCCTCGTCTCCTTTGTAGTTCGTCGTGCGCTTGCCGTGAAAAGGAGTCTGCCCGAGGAAATAGACATTGTTTTCATTATTGGGATCGATGCCGATGACCAGCCGTTCAAAAGCGGAGGTATCCAGGTCAGCAGGGGTGATCTCGACCCAGCCGGTCACCTTGTCGCGCCGCCAGATGCCGCCGGACGGTCCGTCGTTACTGAGCGTAGCATAGACCGTTCCTCCGCTGGTGACAGCCACATCCGTGAAATAGGAAAAGGCGCTGCCGCTGTTGTTACCGCGGTCGACGATCCAGGAAGCACCCCCGTTCACGCTGCGGAAAATCGCGCCATAAGTTGCGGCGTAAACGATACTGTTGACCGTATCGCTAGGATCTGTCACCACTCTCCATGCGAGGTCCCAGACATTGTCGAACGTGTGAGGAGTATTGGAATTCGTTCCGGTCAATACGCTCCATGTCAGGCCTCCGTCCGTTGATTTATAGATTCCGCTGCCCAGGTAATAGGCTCCCGAGCCGCTGGCAGAAGCGCCATAGCCCTCGCCGGTGGTGTAATACCAGATATTGGTACGTCCCGGTCGGGTATCTTGGGCGATGTGGGTGATTGCAGGATTCTGTCCGCGCGGAGAAACACTCGTCCATGTATATCCGGAATCAACCGAGCGCCACAATCCGCCGTTGACAGAACCGGCAAACAGGATACGTTCGTCCGTGACATCGATGGCAACTGCACGGGTCCGGCCGCCGAGGTTCCAAGGGCCGCGTTCCTGAATGTATGAGTTCATCCGTGTAAAAGAGGATCCGTAACTCAACTTCGGAAGTCCGGTGGCGAATTCGAGTTCTTCATTCCGGATGCCCGCTGGTATTTTACCGGTTGCAGGATCAGCCAAACGGGAGGTTTCCCAGGAAGAACGAGCCATTGCGTCATCGAAATCGGGCTCTTGAGTGGATATCAGGTCTTGTGCAAAAGCGGTTTGCGTAAGGAATAATAGCGGTAACAGGAGC
Source organism: Bacteroidota bacterium (assembly GCA_046052625.1). Lineage (GTDB taxonomy): Bacteria > Bacteroidota > Bacteroidia > AKYH767-A > 2013-40CM-41-45 > Pollutiaquabacter. The sequence continues at coordinate 1,243 of JBJOMA010000039.1, read as the reverse complement.
TTTTTCATGAGGAACAAGATAATAAATGTCCCGTTTTACGGTTGCAACGGCTGTGGCGGATTTCAACCATGTTGATTTACCCGAAAAAAAAGGGCCGGAATCGATTCCGGCCCGTACAATAAGTAGATTTTAAAATCACTTGGTGACAGTCGTAATAAAGGATCCCTCCGAAGAGCGCAAAGACAGCGTATAGACTCCGCTTGCCCAATTATCCGCACGCAGTTCGAATCGGTCACCGGAGGTCGTTTCGCGAAATACGATTCTGCCGGATGCATCCACTACTTCTACAGATATCCTGTCGAGACTCACCGGCAATTCAACGACCAGCCGGTCGCTCACCGGATTGGGATATACCCTTATCGAAGCAAGAGCGACCTGCGCGATTCCGGCCGTACTGAACGACATACATTGGGAAGTATCGGAACAGGAACCATCATTTACGATGACGGCATAATCGCCGTTCTGCGACGGACTGAAATAGGATTGCGTTTCACCGGTGATTGGCTGATAACCGTTCTGACAATCGACCCACTGGTAGCTGTATCCGGTACCAAGTGCGGTCAACGTCGAGCCGTTCATGACCACGGAATCGTTAAGGTCGATATAGGAAAGCGAGAGCCGTACGGTGGAATCACAGCCGGTGAAGGACGGAAACGACTGAGAATATACGCCGGGGGCCGACAGCGTCTGAATACCGAAGGCATAGGTGCTGCCCGGGCAGAACTGTGCGTTGATGTCGTTCACAGTCGTCACTCCGTTCACAAAATTGGAAGTCGGTCCGCTCAACGTGAAATTGTTCAGTGAACCGTTGGTATGCCCGGTTTCATCGGTCAGCGAGGTCTGGCTTATGTTGATTCCGCCCGGTGTACCCTGATTACATTTGTAATACAATTGCAGCCCGCTGATGGTAGGGGCGGTACCGAAACGCGACAGACAACGGATTTCACTGTTGGTCAATGCGCGATTCCACAGTGTGACTTCGTCCAATTCTCCGTTGAGATAATAATCGAAGGAGGAATAGGGCATGCTGCCGATGTACAACGGCTCGGTGGTCGTGGAAATAGAACCGTTGGCGATGGTCGTGGCCACGAATACGCCGTTCTTGTACAGTGTCAGTTCGCTGCCGTTATACGTCAATGCGTAGTGCTGCCAGACGCCGACCTGTAATGCAGTGTCGATCACATCGAAATTAACCCCGTTGGAATTTCGGAAACGGGCTTCTACGCGGGTCGGCGCAAAATGT
>JBJOMA010000038.1:0-5361 GCA_046052625.1 Bacteroidota bacterium | reverse complement strand
TTGCTGAAAACGAGTTCGGCTCTTTCGCCGGTTTCCGATTCAATGTAGATGCGGTTGGAGCTGTCCCTTTTCAAAACGAATCCCACCTCCTCCAGCAGATCGATGTAACGGTAAACTGTCCGTTCACTGCTTTTTAGGACGTCTTTAAGGTGCGTAATGGACTTTGCGGGACGGGACTTCAGCAGGGTGATCAACTGAAGGACCCGGAGGATTTTATGCTGATTATGCATGATAAAAGCAATTTAACGGAAAAAATATATCCAAAACAACCGTTTGACCCAAGTTGACAAAATCTTGGTGCATCTTTCGGCTCGGTTAAAGCTTTTCTGCTACCCATCGATAGGCTCCAACCCGAGATGGTCTTTCGTCCGCTTAATACGATACTAGTCGTATAAGCGGACGTTTTTTATAGGGATGATCGTTCCCGTATCAGGACAAATAAGTTCTCTTTTTAGCACGTTGGTTGAAAGAAGGAAGATTTCGGTATCCGCTGTTTTTGACTAATTTTGGAGTGTAATGAGTATTTCCTGCCGATCATCATTGATTTTGCTTTTGCTCCTGTCAGCCATTCCGGTCGTGAATGCGCAGTCGTCCTGGAGCCTTCAGCGTTGCATCGATTATGCGCTGGAGCACAACCTTCAGGTCAGGCAATCGGCCTTGAATGTGGATCAGAGCAAGGCGGTCGAACAGGAGAATTACGCATCCTTTCTGCCCGCTATAAACGGTCAGGTCGGTAGTAATGTATTCTTCGGACGTTTCGTGGATCCCTATACGAACGCGTTTACGAATACGGAGGTCCGTTCAACCAGCGTGGGCATGAACGCCTCGGTGGTGCTTTTCCAAGGGCTTCAGCTGCAATACCAGCTCAGCCAGAGCCGCCTCAGCTTTATGGCTTCCCGGTTCGAGCTCGAAAAGGTCAGGAATGACGTTTCACTAAATGTAGTGGCCGCTTATCTGCAGGTATTGTATAACCAAGATCTGCTCGAGGTCCTGCAAGGCCGTGTCAATGCCACAGTCGACCAGCGCAAGCGTATGAAACGGATGTATGAACTGGGCTCTGCTTCCAAAGCGAATTACCTGGAGTTGGAAGCACAAGTGGCTTCCGACAGTTCATCGCTGGTTTCCGGAAAAGCACAGGTCGACCAGTCGTTGCTTACATTGACACAATTGTTGGAGCTGGACACCGTGAATGGATTTCAGATCGAGCGTCCGATGCTGAATGACCTTCCTGAACTGTCCGCTTCCCTGGATGCTGATGCAGTCTTTTCCGCCGCCCTGAAGACGCAGCCGGAAATCAAAGGAAGCGAGTTCCGTCGGATGGCATCCGAGAAAAGCCTTGCCGCGGTCAAAGGATCCAGGTATCCGCGACTGGTGCTTTTCGGCAATTTGAATACCAACTATTCCTCTTCTTTCCGGAAGTTCAATTTCGATGCTCCCGGTACATACATCAGTTCCCCCTTCGGCTATACATCTTCCGGTGATACCGTCTACGCGGTGAATGTACTTTTCCCTTCCTCCATCGTTCCTTTCCGAGACCAGTTGGATAACAACCTTGGATCTGCCGTCGGAATGACCCTGCAGGTCCCTTTGTTCAATAATTGGAGCGTTCGGACGAATGTCACCCGTACGCGGATAGCACTCGAGCAGTCGCGACTGAACGAGGAAGTGGTAAGGAACAACCTGTACAAGAGTGTTCAGCAGGCGGTCCTCGATGCGTTTTCCGCACGACGTAAATACGATGCGGGAACCAGAAGCGTTGAAAGTCTGCGCGAGGCCTCCGAGTTCAGTCGTCAACGTTTTGAACTCGGTTTGATCAATACCTACGAGTACGCGCTGTCGGTGAACAACCTTCTCCGCGGACAGGCCGACCGGTTACAGGCCAAATACGACTATTTGTTCCGACTCAAGATCCTGGACTTCTACCAGGGTAAACCGTTAGTTTTCTGATTCACTATGAAACGTAAGCCGAAATTTCTCAAGTGGTTGGTGATAGCAGTATCCGTACTGATCGTAGTTGCGATCATCGGTCGCAAAGCCGGTTGGTTCGGCGGAAAAGAGAAGATCCAGGTAACCGTCGAAGATGTCGCAGCGCGTAATATCACAGAAATCGTTTCCGCCAGCGGAAAGATCCAGCCGGAGACACAAGTGAAAATCAGTCCGGATGTTTCCGGAGAGATCGTCGAGCTTCGGGTCAAAGAGGGTGATCATGTAGTAAAAGGACAACTGCTGTTGCGCATCCTTCCTGATATTTACCAGTCCTATGTCGAAAAAGCCGATGCAGCGGTCAATTCCTCCCGCGCGAACCTGGAGAATTCCCGTTCGCGGGAGATCCAGGCCAAAGCACAGTTCGCACGGGCCAAAGCGAATTATGACCGTAACAAGCAACTGTTCGACGAGAAGCTCATCTCCGCGAACGAGTGGGAGCAAGTCAAGTCTGCCTATGAAGTCGCAGCCGCGGAAGTGGATGCCGCCAAACAGGCCACCACTGCTTCGATGTACGGCGTACGTAGTGCTGAGGCCTCACTGAAGGAATCCAATGACAACCTTCGTAAGACTTCGATATTCGCGCCGGTGGATGGCACGGTTTCCAAGCTCAATGTCGAATTAGGTGAACGTGTCGTGGGCACATCGCAAATGGCCGGTACCGAAATGCTGATCCTTGCCGATCTCAAGGAAATGGAGGTGAACGTGGACGTGAACGAGAATGATATTGTCCGTGTCCACAACGGCGACACGGCGAACATCGAGGTGGATGCGTATCTTGGAAAGAAATTCAAAGGTGTCGTGACCGAAGTAGCCAGCTCGGCCAACATCACCGGTGCAAGTGCGGAGCAGGTGACTAACTTCGTTGTGAAGATCCGTATCCTTCGCGAGTCTTATTCCGCGTTGGTCGATACCCTGCATCCGGACCGGAATGTCTTTCATCCCGGCATGTCTGCAACTGTCGACATCATGACTCGCAAGATTCAGGGTGCGATTTCCGTGCCGATACAGTCTGTGACTACACGTGATACAACGTCTCAAAACGGTCTCTCTGAGGGTGGTAAAACCGGTTCGGGTGATGCATCCGGTGCAGCTCCTGCTGCTGATGAGAAAAAAGAGGTCGAGTGCGTTTTCGTGATGGTCAACGGAAAGGTCGAACTGCGTCCCGTCGTGACGGGCATCCAGGACAATACCTACATCCAGGTCGTCAATGGGTTGAAAGCCGGCGAGAAAGTGGTATCAGGTCCCTACAGCGCCATTTCCCGCACCTTGAAGGCCGAGGACGAGGTGGAGACAGTGAGCAAGGAGGAGTTGTATAACGGCCGCGGAAAATGAGCGTTGCTCCGAAAGGTGTCGTTCTTGGCATTGAAACCGCAACGCCTGTCTGTTCGGCGGCACTTTTTATCGGTGAAGCATGTGTTGCAATCCGTGAGCATTCTGATGGCATGGCGCATGCCGAAAAGCTGACTGTATTTATCGATGAGCTGTTACAGGATGCCGGCATGCATCTTCGTCAGATAGATGCGGTCGCTGTAAGCGGCGGACCGGGTTCTTATACGGGTTTAAGGATCGGAGTAAGTACGGCCAAAGGTATCTGCTGGTCGCTTGACAAGCCGTTAATTGCTGTTCCTACCCTGGAGTCTATGGCAGCAGGCGCTTCTATTATGATCGGAAAAAACGGCAGGGAAGCGACTGCTCGATTATGTCCGATGCTGGATGCACGACGCATGGAAGTTTACACGGCGTTATATGATATGGATGGTGCGCTTATTGCGCCCGTTACTGCGAAGATCATTGAGCCTCACGCGATCGATGATTGGATGAACGAAGGGCCTGTCTGGTTTTTCGGTGACGGAATGTCGAAGTGTCGAGAGGTCCTTTCGGTACATCCTAACGCCCGTTTCCTGGATGAGTACAGGGTCAGCGCCCGTGACCTCTTGCGGCCAGCATTGAAGGCATTGGCCGACCGCTCCTTTGTCCACACGGGTTTGTATGAACCTTTCTACTTGAAGGAGTTCGTAGCCGGAAAAGGTTCGGCACTTCCTGCCGGAAAGTGAATGGCTCGTTCTTTTCGCAGGGCTGCATACAATTCAAAGAAATTACGGAACCCGGTCCGCTGATACAGGCGGAAGAACAATTTGTCAATGGCGGCTTTGCTGACATGAAGGGCCGCGGCGATTTCGTATGCAGACCGCCCTTCCGCACGTAAGTCCACGGCGACTGTCTCTCGTTCATTGAGAATGGTGGTGACATTCTTGTTTCGCACCGTTCCGTTTTTTCTGCAAATGTGCATCAGCGCCTCACAGATCAGGTGGTTGTAGTGGTATCCGGTATTCCTGCATTGTAAGATTGCAGCAGCAACTTCTTCCGGCGAATAGAAATCAGGCAGAATCGCATGGACATTCCTGTTCAACAACGACAGGACATGTTCGGTGTGCAAGGTCTCGCCCGGAATCCATCCGATCACGCTGCCGGCGTACCCTGCGTTCGAAATCGATTCGAGAAACAGGTTGCTCCAGTTCCGCAAAGGGTCGAGGTATAGTAGGATGGCCGGTGCGTCCAATCCTCCTTCCAGGAACTCTTGCGCCGTCTTTATACGGAAATCAAGGTGAGCGGCCGACAGGAATTCCTTCAGCCAAACCGTTGTTCTTTTATGCAGATCGATGAGTGTGAGCGGATGCATTTCCATAAGTTGCAAGTAAAGCACGAAAAGCGCAGGTGATATCCAATTAATGCGGTTGATTGGGGATTGCCGTTTATCATCCGCATTTCAGCGGAAAAGTAGACGTTGTCCAATCCTTATACACTTAAGTGTCCGACTGAATTCCACATGACCTCTTCCTGTGTCTATAGTTTTGTAAGCGTTACTGGTCGAAAATTCCTGTGCCGGTGATAGATTGATTCGCTAACCCAAAAATCTAAAAACATGAAAAGAAACAGATTGATTGCACTTGTGTTGTTCGCTTCCTCGATGGCGGTCTCCCATCCTTCGAGTGCGATAAAAATCACATTCGGGACAAAATGTCATCCGGACGATAACGGAGGCTGTGACGGCGATAAAGGGATCTGTATCATCATTGAAATCAAAAATGCAGAAGGTCTTTTCCGTGAAACAGACCCCCGTCCGGCTTTAGGCGATGATATGGCAATGGCTGAACTTGCCTGCACCGATGCTGCTCATATCCGGTTGGATATCCTTGCGCAGCAGTCGGATGTTGTGAACGGACCGTATTTCACGGTCGAGCAACCGGTAGCGCTTAACGCTGAATTGGTCACCAAACTTGGCTTGCAGTACGCGGTCATACAGCCCGGAAGATATTCAGTAGACTACTCGACAAGGCGATTCGGAACCGTATTGTTGGACGCGGTTACCCGTTG
>JBJOMA010000037.1:0-3315 GCA_046052625.1 Bacteroidota bacterium | reverse complement strand
GTTGGGACCCGAAAAAGACCAGGAGTGAAAACAAGGCGGCGAAAAGATACGCGTTGCTTCGAACCACCAGAAAGACAGTGAGCAGCAATACAGCGGCAGTGAGCAGTACACATTCCCAACCGCTGATCCAGATTCCCGACGCTTCCGCATTCGGCAGTCGGTTGAACAAAAGCACGGTCTTGTTCAACCAAATCGTACTTTTCTCCAAGATCTGTCCGAACGCTTGAAATAGCAACGGGAAAGGGTAAAGCATCAGGAGAATGATGCCGCCAAACAGCAGGACAGTGGACCATGGGATGATGATCAGATTCGCCGGAAGAAAATAATTGGGAAACCGATGGAAATAGTACAGTCCTAATGTAAAAGTGAACCACTGTGCAGCTAGTGCAACCGAAACTGAGGTCAGGAGCAACTCACCTGCTCTCCCGGCTTCGCCGATCCTGGAACGCAGCCATGGATAGAACCCGACAATGCCCGCCACTGCCGCATAGGACAACTGAAAACCGCTCTCACACAGTAGACCGGGTTGTGCCGCCACGAGTATCAGTAATGAACCGGATAACAGATTCCAAGTGTCTACGGAACGGCCGGTTGTTTTTCCTAACAGTATAAGGCTGAGCATGGCGGCAGCCCTACGTACGGCAGGAGAAAAACCGGTCAGTAAAGCATAGGCCCATAAAACAAATAAGGAGACCGTGAACTTCGGCCATCGATTGCGCTTTCGACGAAACAGGAGAACCAACAATCGCTCTACGGCACCATGCACAAGCGCTACGTGCATGCCGGACACCGAAAGTACATGTAAGGTCCCGGATGCAGCGAACGCATGTATGAGCTCCGGTTCGACTTCACCGTCGTCGCCAAGAACCAATGCCGAAACGACACCCAGCTCGTTACCGGAAAACCCGGCAGCCCTGTAGACCCCGACCAGTCGTTGCTGCCAGCTTTCCAACACCGACATAAAGGTTGAAGCAACAGGAAGGTCGAGTATCAACCATTCCCCTTGCCGAAGTCGAACCGTACCATAGACCTGTTTCAGCTCCAACCAGTATTTAAAATCGAACTGACCGGGTAGCGTTGCATCTGCGACCGGCTCACAAGGTCTGTTGACGTAAATACGTTCTCCTGTCACTAGAAGTCTTGTCGAATCTGCTGCAGGGAGGTATACCAGCACGTTACCGACTGCCGGCTGCCATGCCGTCCCCGAATGCAAAGCGTCGACCCGGACGGTTGTCCGGAGCGAATTCCCTTTTCGCTTAGGAGATTCCATGATAATACCTGTGAAGGCATCATGCTTCCGACGCGAAATATGATTGTACGAAAGCCGCTCATCGTTCAACGAACCGATAAGTACTCCCGCCGAGAAAAGACTGCCATATACAGCAAGACCTATCAGCCAGCGATATCCATAAGGCAACCAGACATACCGTGCAGGTATCCGCGTCAATAATCCGATGAATCCGGTAAGGAAGATGAGTGCGGGTATCGGCCATCCGACTTTCGTGGCAATTCCATACCAGATTCCTGAAAGGAAAAAAGGCACAGTACGGGCAAGCGGTCGGTCACGAAAGGAACGCACTGCGCCAAGATAGCGCCACGGAAAAAACGAGCGATTGCGTCAGCGGAATTTCCGCAGTAAAGAAACCTATCGCACAGAAGAATTATCCAACAGGCGCAAGATCGCCCGGGCCGCCTTTCCGGATGCACCTGATCCGCCCAAACGGATCCGCAACTCCTCGTAATCCTTCAGCTGTGCATTCCTGCCTTCAACCGAAAGGATGCGACGGAGCTCCGTTTCCAGTCGGTCTGGATTGAGGTCCTCCTGGATCAATTCACGGACCACTTCACGATCCATGATAAGATTGACCAATGAAATGAAGCGGATCTTCACCAGCAACCGGGCGATGATATAGGAAATCCTGTTGGCCTTATAGCAGACCACCTGCGGCACTTTCAGCAAAGCGGTCTCCAAGGTCGCGGTTCCTGACGTCACGAGAGCGGCAGTCGAACGCCTTAGCAGTCCGTAGGTATCACCCTGGACAATGTCCACTTGAATACCATTGAGCAGAGATTTGTAGAAGGAGAGTTCTTGCGAAGGGGCGGCAGCAATTACAAATCGGTGACCGGGAAAGCGGTCGACCATCGAGAGCATCACCGGAAGCTTTGTAAGTATCTCCTGCTTTCGGCTGCCCGGCAACAAGGCAATGACCGGTTTCGCATCTGATGCGCCTTCCGTTTGAATTACAGGAGCGTGAAGTAGCGCATCCAGCAGCGGATGCCCGACGAACTCGGCTGCGTAATCGTGCTTCTGATAGAATGCCACTTCAAACGGAAGTATCACGAGCATACGGTCAACTACCCGTTTGATGGTCTTGACGCGCGACTCCTTCCACGCCCACGCTTGAGGGGAGATGTAATAGACTGTCCGGAGGCCGTTGTCATGTGCGAATTCGGCTATCCGCAGATTGAAGCCGGGATAATCGACAAGTATGACCACGTCCGGCGAATAGCGCATGATATCCTGCTTGCAAAAACGAAGATTTCGAAGGATCGTACGGATATTCATTAACACCTCTGCAAAACCCATGAAAGCGAGTTCCCGATAATGTTTAACGAGCACACCGCCCTGTGCCTGCATCAAGTCTCCACCCCAGCACCTGAAATCGGCGGCAGGATCGGCAGCGCGTAATTCTCGCATCAGATTGGATGCATGTAAGTCCCCGGAAGCTTCGCCGGCAATGATATAGTATCGCATCAGAAGAACTTCAGGAAGATCACGACAAAAACATAGAGGAACGTAGCGCCCAACACACCACGAGCTGATGCGTCTCTGTTCATTCTTAGGAATCCGAAGAAGAAAACAAGGTTGATGATCACTGACAGGCTGATCACATGCGGCAGCACCCTTCTGGAGGCGAACAGCTGCAGGACCTCGAAGGGCGACTGTCCGGGGAACTTGAGCAGCAAAAAGACCATCAGCGCTGCGGGCGGAGCCAGCAAGCCCGTCAACCAACCGGTAAGCGTCTCCTTTCGGAATTGAACATCAAAAGGCATGGCGGACCTTGAAACTGTAAATGAAGTATACGAAAGCGGTGAGCAACGTCAGCAATAGCAAGCCCTTGCCGGTCGATTCCCGCTTTCCATTGACGATGAGTAAACGACAAAACACAATCGCTATTGCGAGGGTATATAATTGTACCAACGGCGGGTGGAACAGGTTATCACGTCCAAGAGCCTCAGAAAGCAGATCGCCGGTCAACCTGACCAACCAGAACACGGCAGGAAGTGTCACAATACCCAGCAGGAATCCGTGAA
>JBJOMA010000036.1:0-4255 GCA_046052625.1 Bacteroidota bacterium | reverse complement strand
AACCCCTCCCCTTTCACTACCAACTTCAGCATCTCCTATTTTCTTCCGTCTTCCGGCCGGGTATGGATCCAGCTGCAGGACCATGCAGGACGACTGGTCGCATCAAAGACTTTTGAAGCACAGGAGGGAAAAAACATGTATACTTACTATGACGAAAAAAAACTTGTGCCGGGCGTCTACACGCTAAATCTGATGTTCAATAACAAGAAGACCACTACACAAATCGTCAAATCCTGAAAGACATTACCTGAAAACGAAAGAGGCACCCGAAAAGGCGCCTCTTTCATTTTCAAGGTTTCTCTGATCAGAGTTTCCGATCGATACTTACGACCTTGAACTCAGTACGACGATTAGCCTGATGTTCTTCCTCTGAGCAGATGGCTCCGTTGCCGCAATCATTCACCAGCTGGGACTCACCGTAACCCTTTGCCGTAATCCGGTCCTTTTCGATGCCGTTGGCGACGATGTAAGCGACAGCCGCATCGGCGCGCTTCTGAGATAATTCCATATTGTATTTATCGTCCGCTCTGGAATCCGTATGCGAACCAAGCTCGATCCGGATATTGGGATTCTCCTTGAGGATCTGTACCAGCTTATCGAGGCCTTGCGATGCGTCAGAGCGGATCTCCCATTTGTTCAGGTCATAATAGATATTCTCAAGTACGATCGGCTTGTTGACGACGATTTCCTCCAATTCGAGCTTGAGGCTCACGAACATGTTTTCGCTCTGCTTCTTACCGACAGTGGAAATCTCTTCGGAATTGGTAAAATAGCCGTCCCGACTGCCCGCAACACTGTAGTCGGTATTAGGATCCAACTTGAACTTGAAGGTACCATCCAGCCACGAAACAGTCGTATCGACGCGACCTGTGGTGAGGTTCCTCAGCTCGACCAGGACATCCTCTACGGGCTCTTGCGTGACCTTGTTCACTGCCATGCCTTGCAAGGTAAAGCGGATGTCCTGGAAATAGACGTGGTATAGATGATCCATCTCCGTGTTAGTACGATCCCTGTTGCTGGAGAAGTATCCTTCATTACCGTCACGAGCTATCGCAACCCCAAAGTCATCGAAGCTGCTGTTGAAGGGATATCCCACATTCACCGGCTTGTCAATCTGGCCCTCCAGCATCTTTGCACGATATATGTCCAATCCGCCCATTCCGTGCGCACCGTCACTGCTGTAGAAAAAGAGACTGTCCTTATAGATCGAGGGGAACACTTCATTGCCGGGCGTATTGACATCGGGCCCCATGTTGACGGGTTCACCCCATGTTCCGTTCAGTTTGCGGCTGAACCAGATATCACTGCCTCCCACACCACCCGCTCGGTCGCTGGCAAAATAAAGCGTATTACCGTCGTAGCTGAGCGCAGGATGGCCGGTATTCTGGTCGCCGACACTGAAGGGCAGCTCCGTCAAACCGGTCCAGACTGTATCCTTTTTGTACATCTGATACAGCTTGAAGTTCACTACATCCTGCGTGGTCTTTCCTACCTTCTTCTGTACATAATTGTTGCGCGTCAGATAGAGCGTATCTCCCGAGGAATTTATTGCGACAGGACCGTCGTGATAGATTCCGTTCATATCGCCTGAAAGTTTCATCGGCTGCGCCGTATCGGATTTTGCATAATAGACATCCAGAAAAGCACGGCCGGTCCATTCATACCGGTTCCAGTTGGTGATTTTTCCGCGATCGCTTACAAAAAGGATTCCATCCTTGTAGTAGATCGGGGAGAAATTGCTTTCAGAACCGGTGTTCAATTTGCTGGATTCCACCAGATACTGAAGACTGTCCTTTTGCCATGCTGAAATGCTGTCACAACTGGACAGGAGAATGTTACCGTTGGCGTCAAGGCTGTCAGTGCCTTTGAGTATGCTCTTTGCATCCTCATAACGTCCGGCGGTCATCAAAAGACTTGCATAGCGCTGACGTTCGTTACGGTCGGCCTTTACCGCCGTGTCCTTTACAACAGTTCCGTAATACTGCAACGCTTTCTGGGTATTGTTCATACGCAGATAAGAGGAGGCCAGACGCCGCTGTGCTTGACTGCGATGCGGACTATCCAGGGCTTTCTCATACTCCTTCACGGCTTCACTGTAAGCCATGTTGTCGTAAAGACGGTTACCCTGCCGCATGTGGTAGCTGGCGCAACCACTCAACAGAACAGCGAGGAGTGCTGCCGCCGGCAGTAAACGGGTAATACCTGAAATGGGACGGATATTCATGTAAAATATGGTTTGGTCGATTTAAGGGAGAAATCTGTGGTAGGATCAGAAATAGCGGGGGGTCTTCATCTTCATGATATCATAACCGAAGTCGTATCCCACCATGAACTCGTGAGATCCGGAGCTGTAATCCTTGATATCGGAGAAGGTGAAATCATAACTATAACCGATGCGGAGTTTGCGGTTCACCTGGAACTCGAGTAAGCCTACGAAGGCGTCGCCGGTACGATAACTGGCGCCTACCCATAGCATATTTGCCAAGAGTACGTTAATATTCAAATCCAGTTCAGCAGGAGCATTGTCTACGTATTTCAACAGGAAGCTCGGCTTAAGCACCACTTCGGGATTCACTTCGAACACGGTACCTGCCGTAATGAAATAGTGGCGGACCTGGCGAGGCACGAATACGTCGCCTGAAAGGGACAAACTCAACGTCTTCTCCGGATCATAGCTGATAACGGTTGGGATGGATAATCCCGCATAGTATTTACGGGTGTAGAGATATGCACCGAGTCCGACATTCGGCAGGAATCTGGAAGCCTTGTCGCCCTGGAAGACCACATCATTCGGATCCCACACCTGCTGCAGATCACTGTTTTTGCAAGAATAGTAACCGCCTCCGAAACGCATACCTACACTTAGCCGAGTCGTTGCATTCAAGGGAAGGTGATATGCGCCGTTGGCATAGATGTCCGTGCGGCTCGTAACTCCGATCTTATCGTGCGAAATGAGTCCTCCCCAACCTAAGTTCGTCAACCCTAAAGGACCGTGTACACTGGCTACCTGCGTGACAGGAGCACCGTTAAAACCGACCCATTGCTTGCGGTATAGCAGGGATGTCATCATGTAGTCCTGACTTCCGGCGTATGCAGGGTTGATGAGCAGGTGGTTGAACATATACTGGCTGAGCAGAATATCCTGCTGGGCTGTCGATTGTTGCAATCCTGACAACAGCAGGAAAACCGGCAGTAATCTATTCAAGATGGATTTCATCGTATATCTGGTTCTTAGGCTTGGTACGTCAATTGCGAAGAATGGTTGTTATTAGCGTCGTAAATCGACAAAGGTGTTTGCCTTGAAATCGCTGCCGATCGCACTGAAGACGACGAAATAGGTCCCTTCCGGGAGCGGATCACCTTTATCATTATCCCCTTTCCACTCGTGTCCCGTATAATCCTCTTTACTATAAACTTGATTTCCCCAACGGTTGAATACAATGAGTATGTTATCCGGATACTTGTCCGTTCCTCTCACCTCGAAATCATCATTCCTGCCATCACCATTAGGAGAGAAGCCGTCCGGCATGCCGAAGTCACAACTGTCTTCGACCACTATGATCGCCAGCTGAATCTCGCAACCATTCGCATCGGTGACGGTGACCGTGTAGGTGCCGGGAGGCACATCCACCGAATCGGTCTGCAACGGAGTTCCGGTCCACGCGTATGTGAAAGGCTGGGTTCCGCCGGTGGGGACGGCATAAGCCACGCCGTCATTAGTACCGCACGGTGCAGGGATACTTCCGGAGTTCGCAGCAAGATTCAGCGGAGCAGGTTCCGTGATGGTCACATTGAAGGAGGACGTACAACCGTTGGCATCGGTTGCCGTAACAGTGTAGGTTCCGGAGGCAAGTCCGTTGAAAAGCCCGGAAGGCTGCAGCGGGGAATTATCGAGTGAATATTGGTAGGGAGCCGTACCCCCGACAGCCGAAGCAGTCAGACTTCCTGTGCTCGCCCCGTTACAATCAGCAGCAATGACTGCGCTCGAAGTGGCGCTGAGGGAGACGGCCGGCTGACCGATGGTGACCCCCTGCGTGATGGTACAACCGTTGGTGTCCCTTACGATAATGTTATAGGGACCAGTGGTCAGACCGCTGAAGGTAGGACTCGACTGCCACGTTACTCCGTTATCGATGGAGTATTGATAAGGAGGCGTACTTCCGCTGGGGCTGATGGTTACAGTACCCGTCGAATTGCCGTTGCAGTCCACATCGGTTTGACTGCCTACCGAGGAGTTGAGCAACGTAGGTTCAGT
>JBJOMA010000035.1:0-4385 GCA_046052625.1 Bacteroidota bacterium | reverse complement strand
GCCGATGACGGCGGTGATGATCCGTTGGGTCAGATTACTCATAGTTGATTGTCAGTGATGAGCGTTCGCGCCTTTTCGATGTCGGCCGGCCGCACGTAGATTTCGATATCGCCGAAGAGGTAACTCGAATCGCGTTTGTCAATAAGGTATGCTTCTATACCATGGTCTTCCAGGACCGCCAGGACGATTTCCGCCTGATGTTGCTGACCGGTGATGTAAATCTTCTCCCAGTCGCTCATTTGTCGATCAGGAATACATGGATTTCTGCCGGACCGTGTGCAGGCGTCACAAGCGTCTTTTCAATATCCGCCGTCCGGCTGGGTCCTGCCAGGGAAGCGATCATGGAAGGAACTTGCTCACCGTATTTGGTGCGGATCAGCTGCAGTGCGTCTTTCAGGTCGGGAACCACCTGCGAACTTCTGGCGATGACGACGTGGTAGGTGGGGGCCACGAACAGCCGCCTGCCGGATCCGATACCGGAGGAAACAATGACACTCCCTAAACGGCTGACCAGTGCTTCGCAACCGGTAATACCGACCATGCCCTCAGGGAAAGAATTGTCTTCTCGTGTAAACGGGAACTCGAACTGCTTCAGCATCCGTTGCAGATCGGGGTCCCAGCAATGGAACTGTTTCCAGCCTTTTGATTCGGATAACCGGATCAGATGCTCGATGCATTCCACTTCATTTTCACAGAACGTGAAATGGCCTCCGATCTTCATGAAAGCGAATGCGAACTGCTCTTCCGGCGATTCACCCTTCACATTTTCATGGACCGGGGTGTCCCAGTCGGGATGCGGGAATTTGGGATCGGTCTTGTGGATGAGTGCCTGACGGATCCGCTTGAGCATCAATTCTCGGGAGGTGCGCTCTTGCATGGTAATGACACCGCGAAGGTAAGCATTAGCCCGGGAGTTAATTCCATGAAAAAAGCCGGCTAAAAGCCGGCTTTCAGGTCTTTTTCGCTGAAAATCAAATAGCAGGATGCTCCGGTGCTGCCGGTGCTTCCGGCAGTGCAGGCGAGGGATGCGAATGTCCGTTGGCGCTCGGTACCTGGGTGGGTGTCTCTTCCTCCCAACGGCGTTTGCCGAAGATTCCTTCCAGGTCCTCCTTGAAGATGACTTCTTTTTCAAGCAACCGGTTGGCAAGATCCGTCAGTTCCTGACGGTGCGACTGCAACAAGGTCGTGGTCCGCAGATACGCTTCGTCGATCAGTTTCTTGACTTCCTGGTCGATGGTTTGCGCGGTCTGCTCGCTGTACGGTTTTCCGAAACTGTATTCCTGCTGGCCGCTGGAATCGTAGAAACTGATGTTGCCGATTCGTTCGTTAAGTCCGTATATGGTCACCATCGCATACGCTTGCTTAGTGATCTTTTCCAGGTCGCTCAACGCACCGGTGGATACTTTCCCGAAGATGATATCCTCCGCGGCACGGCCGCCCAAGGCAGCGCAGATTTCATCCATCAGCTGGTCTCGCGTCGTGATCTGACGCTCATCGGGAAGATACCAGGCGGCCCCCAGCGAGTTGCCCCGCGGTACGATGGTGACTTTCACCAACGGATGGGCGTGTTCCAACAGCCAGCTCACAGCAGCGTGACCGGCTTCGTGGAAGGCGATGACTTTCTTCTCCTGTGGCGTGATGATCTTGTTCTTCTTTTCCAGTCCGCCGATGATCCGGTCGATCGCATCAAGGAAATCCTGTTTCTCGATGATCTGCTTGTTCTTCCGTGCGGCAATCAGCGCAGCTTCGTTGCAGACGTTGGCGATATCGGCTCCGGAGAAACCGGGCGTCTGACGCGCCAGGAAATCAATATCAAGTGTATCGTTGATCTTGAGCGGTTTGAGGTGCACTTGGAAGATCGCTTTGCGGCCGTTCAGGTCGGGCAGCTCGACATAGATCTGTCGGTCGAAACGTCCGGGACGCAGCAACGCACGGTCGAGGATGTCGGCACGGTTGGTGGCCGCCAGCACGATGACGCCGGAATTGGTGCCGAACCCGTCCATTTCCGTCAATAGCTGGTTAAGCGTGCTTTCCCGCTCGTCGTTCGAGCTGAAAGAGGGTGATTTGCCGCGGGCACGGCCGATGGCATCGATCTCGTCGATGAAGATGATGCACGGCGCCTTCTCCTTGGCCTGGCGGAAGAGGTCACGGACGCGCGAAGCGCCGACGCCGACGAACATCTCGACGAAATCAGAACCGGAAAGGGAGAAGAACGGCACCTGGGCTTCACCGGCCATCGCTTTCGCGAGCAAGGTCTTGCCGGTTCCGGGAGGACCGACCAACAGCGCACCGCGCGGAATCTTACCGCCAAGCGTCGTATACTTTTTCGGGTTCTTGAGGAAGTCGACGATTTCCATCACCTCCACTTTCGCCTCCTCCAGTCCTGCGACATCGTTGAAGGTGATCTTGACCTGTAATTCCTTGTCGAAGAGCTGGGCTTTTGATTTACCGATATTGAAGATCTGGCTGCCGCCGCCGCCGCCGCCCATCCTGCGCATCATGAGCATCCAGATGAGCAACAGGAATCCCAAAGGCAGAAGCCATGTAAGGAAGACGTCCCAGAAGGAACCGCCGTCCGGATCACCGAAATCGATAGATACTTTTTGTCCAGTGGGTAGTTCGGTCTGGGCTTTATCCAGTTTTTCTTCGAATTTGTCTCTCGGGCCCGTGTTCAGGTAGTAATGAGGTCCTTGGTTGTTGCTTTCGCCCCAGGTGCTTCGTACGTCCTTGTATTTGTCCAGTTTGAGACTGTCCTTCTTGATGTAGATGTGTGCAACTTCATTGACGACTACGATCTTATCGACGTCACCGCTCAAGAGCATGTTCTGTACGAAGTTATCGTAGTTCGTCTTGCGCTCGCCACCGCCCCAGGTCGAGACTTGCGTCAACAGCAAGCCGATGATGATGGCTGCATAGAGCCAATAGAAATTAAAACGGAATCGCGGACCGTTATTGAAGGGCTTCTTAGGGCCTCCGGAAGGATTCTTCTGCTTCTCCTCACTCATGGAAATGTTCCTATAGTTTCACGGGGAAATGTCAAGAATGATGCCACGAAGGCAGTTCCTGACATCTCGTCTGATAAACAAAGTTAGGGATTAATAGTTACCCGCGATCCGTACGATGTCGGCATCGGCCCAAAGCCGCTCCAACCCGTAGAATTCCCTTTTTTCCTGCAGGAAGACGTGAGCAACGACGGTGGAGAAATCCAGCAGGATCCACTCGGCATTCGATTTACCTTCAACGTGTATGGGATCCTCCTTCAGTTTCTTGTGAACGGTCTCCTCGATGGAGCGTGCAATCGAATCGATATGTGTCCGGGAATCCGCATGACAGATCACAAAAAAATCAGAGACTGCATTTTTTACTTCCCTCAGATCGATGCAGACGATGTCTTTCCCTTTACGCTCCTGCATGCCTTCGACCACCGCATCCCGGAGTATTTCCGTAGAGTCGGTTGGTTTGACGCTTTTTTTTGTAGCTTTTGGTTTAGAAGTCGTTTTTTTGGCAGCCATCAAGAATATCAGCCGTTGCTTGCTGGGTTGGTAATAATGATTCGAATATAATCAAAATCTGCTGAAAATTAGGTTCTTTGTCCGCCCTGACCGACACTGACATGTCAAAGGAGTTAACAACATTATTCACAGGTCGTCATCGCATCGCTCTCCGCGAAGTGCCTTCGACCAATTCCCACCTGTCAGGATTGCTTCGTGAAAGCCGTCTTCCGGAAGGCGCTGCCGTGACAGCCTATGTGCAAACCGAGGGCAGAGGTCAGGGCGAAAACAACTGGCACAGTGCGCCCGGGCTCAACTTGTTGGTCTCCTACGTTTTTTATCCGACTTTTCTGAACGCTTACAATGCTTTCCATCTGAACATGGCGGTTTCCACCGCGCTCGGTGATTTTGCTGCACTGTATCTCGGTGAAGATGTCCGTATCAAATGGCCCAACGATCTTTATTGCGGCAACCGAAAACTCGGCGGAATATTGATCGAGAATTCCATCTATGATTTTCAGATCAGGCAGTCCATCATCGGAATCGGGGTAAACGTGAACCAGCCGTCCTTTCCGGATGAATTGCCCAATCCGGTCTCTTTTTTCCAGGTCACCGGCAAGGCGCTTCAGTTGGACGAGGTCTTTGCCTCACTCAGTCAATGCCTGGAGCGACGCTACCTCCAATTGAAGGCGTTTGGTGAAAAAGGGATCCGCGAGGACTACCACCGGCACCTCTTACGGCATGGGAAATGGGAATGGTTTCAGGAGGGAGAACGCCGCTTCGAAGGAATGGTCATGGGCGTCAACCGGAATGGGCACTTGCTCATACAGAACAAAGAGGGGCACACGGAGGATTTCGGAACGAAGCAGGTGAAGTACCTCTTCTCCTAAGACG
>JBJOMA010000034.1:0-8516 GCA_046052625.1 Bacteroidota bacterium | reverse complement strand
AAATCCGGATCGGCATCCTGACCATCCATGAAAAGTGGAAGCGAAGGTTGAAGGCTGATCATATCTCTTGGCTGACGGATCCGTTGCTGGCAGAAAAGTTTCCTGTACATGTGACTGACGACAACCTGCTGATCAACGGCGCTGTGCTCCCCAATCCGCGTCTGGTCGTGGAGATCAGTGAATTGCCTGCCGATGCGAGGCTGGTCTGGAACGGTATCACCGTTGCCGCCCGGATGAGCGGCGAAAAGGTCAAGTCGATTTCTACCGCTGATGCGCCGATGACCTCCAAATCGCTCAGCTCTACTTCAGCGGTGGTCAAGTTGAATCACTGTTGGGATATTTTTTCCGGTAACGATGCAGCGCTCCGCGATGATTTCGAATTGCTGACCGCAGGGCGTACGTCCGCTCCTGTTTCAGCCAGTAACCGTGTCATCGGTAACGGAGGGTTGTTTTTGGAGGAAGGGGCTGTCGCCGAAGGTGCGGTCCTGAACACCACTACCGGACCCATTTACATCGGCAAGGATGCAGAGATCATGGAGGGCTGTCTGGTCCGCGGTCCTTTCTCACTCGGTGATCACGCCCAGTTGAAGATGGGAGCCAAGATCTACGGAGCCACCACTATCGGTCCTGAATGTCGCGTCGGTGGCGAGGTGAATAATTCGGTCATCATGGGTTACTCGAACAAAGCCCACGACGGATTCCTGGGTAACTCTGTCATCGGCGAATGGTGCAACCTGGGTGCGGACAGTAATAATTCCAACCTGAAGAACAATTATTCGATTGTGAAAGTGTGGAGTTACAAGGAAGAGAACTACGTGAATACGGGTCTGCAGTTCTGCGGACTGATCATGGGGGACCATTCCAAGTGCAGTATCAATACGATGTTCAATACTGGTACCGTGGTAGGTGTTAGCGCCAATATTTTCGGTACGGGTTTTCCGCCCAAATACATTCCTTCCTTCTCATGGGGCGGTTCAGAAGGATTCACCACTTACCGTCTGGAAGACGCTTCCGAGGTGGCTCAGCGGGTTTTCGAGCGTCGTAAACTGACATTCGGAGAAACAGACCGGAAACTTTTCCGAGAGCTTTTTGATGCAACGACTAAATACAGATCCTGGTGATGACGACGACAATCAACGACTGGACGGACGTCCTGTTTTATTTTGTTCCTGCATTATTGGTGATCATGGGCATGTTCGTGGTGATCAGACGTTTCACGGATGTGCAATTGTCCATGTTGCGTAAAATGACCGACCGCGACATGCAGCTGAAGATGCTGGAGGAAAAGGCCGCGAAGCAGCGGGATGCGATGCCGCTCAAGTTACAGGCCTATGAGCGGCTCATTCTGTTCCTTGAGCGGATTTCCCCTGACAGCCTGGTGGTACGTATCCATACCGGAGCGATGAATGCACCGATCTTACATGCAGGATTGCTTGCCGGCATCCGGGCGGAATTCGAACACAACCTCTCGCAGCAGCTCTACGTTTCCGATAATGCATGGGAAAATGTCTGCCGCGCAAAGGATGCCATGGCTTCCATGGTCAATGATGCATACCGGCGGGTCGGTCATTCCGCCACCGGCGTACAGCTGAGTGCCGCAATTTTTGAATCAGCACTTACAAACGAGCCGCTGGTCACACAAGAGGTGATCGGAGTTCTCAAGCTGGAAGCGCGGAAACTTTTTTCCTGACCCAATTAATCAATCCGATCCGATGTCCTCCGAAGGAACCCCCGGTAAAAAATTCATCACGGAAAGCGGAATCGAGATCCGCCCCGTTTATGACACCCCTGCAGCGCCGCAGGCGGCTCCCGGTCATTTTCCGTTTACTCGCGGTATCCAGCCGGACATGTACCGCGGTAAGCTGTGGACCATGCGCCAGTATGCAGGATTTTCCACTGCAGAGGACTCTAACCGCCGGTATAAATATCTTTTATCACAGGGTACGACCGGGTTGTCTGTCGCTTTCGACCTGCCGACTCAGATCGGCTACGATTCTGATCACGAGTTGTCGGACGGTGAAGTCGGTAAGGCAGGCGTTGCGATCGATTCCTTGCGCGACATGGAAGTTCTTTTCGACGGCATCCGTCTGGAAGGAATTACCACCTCTATGACCATCAATTCGACGGCCTCAACATTGCTTGCGTTCTATGTGGCGATGGCCAGGAGACAAGGTGCTGATCTCAAGAAGATTTCCGGGACGATACAGAATGACCTCTTGAAGGAGTATGCGGCACGCGGAACCTACATCTATCCGCCGAAGCCGTCTATGCGAATCATCACGGATATTTTCGAATATTGTTCCAAGGAAGTTCCCAAATGGAATACCATATCGATTTCGGGTTATCACATCCGGGAAGCCGGATCGACTGCCGTTCAAGAGCTTGCATTCACCCTTGCGAACGGAAAAGCATACGTTCAGGCTGCGATGGAGAAGGGGCTCGACATCGACGTTTTCGGAAAACGCCTCTCGTTTTTCTTCAATGCGCATAATAACCTTTTCCAGGAGGTGGCTAAATTCCGTGCCGCACGCCGCATGTGGGCTACTATCATGAAGGATCTTGGTGCAACGGATCCGCGTGCAATGATGCTGCGGTTCCATACCCAGACCGGAGGTTCTACGCTGACAGCGCAACAGCCGATGAATAACATTGTTCGCGTCACTCTGCAGGCCTTGTCCGCTGTGCTGGGAGGTACCCAATCCCTTCATACCAACGGATACGATGAGGCTCTGAGCCTTCCGACGGAAGAGGCAGCCCGCATCGCGCTTCGTACGCAGCAGGTCATCGCCCACGAAAGCGGAGCTGTCGAAACGGTCGATCCTTTGGCCGGTTCTTATTTTGTCGAAGCATTGACCGATGAACTTGAGCAGAAGGCTTGGGAGTACATCCGTCGGATCGATGCCATGGGTGGTTCCGTTTCTGCCATCGAGTCCGGATATGTCCAGCAGGAAATCGCGCGTGCGTCCTATGAGTACCAGCGATCTGTCGAGAGCGGTGAACGGATCATCGTCGGTGTGAACAGCTTTGAAGTGGAGGAGCCGCCGTTCGACAAGCTCTTTACCGTAGACGATTCCATTCGCCAGGTCCAGATCGCCAAGCTGCATAAGTTGAAGTCGGAGCGTGACGGATCGTCAGTCGCTGCTTCTATCGCTGCCGTGGAACGGGCTGCAGCGGACGGTACCAATCTGATGCCTGTCATTATCGAGGCCGTCGAACAGTATGCCACGCTTGGCGAAATCGCCGATGCGATGCGAAGGGTGTTCGGCGAGTACCGCTGATTGCGCGATATAATTCATTTCCGTTTAATCCTTATGTACAGATGATACTGTTCGAAAAACGTTTATCCGTTTTAATCTTATTGCAGTTTCTGTTACCGTTCTGCTCCTTTGCAGGAAGCCCTGCGGTTTCGTCCGGTCGGGTGGAACGTTTGGATTTATTTCCATCGGTGTATGTCACACCCCGGACGGTCGATGTGTGGTTACCGGAGGGCTATCCTGCCGACGGACCCTATGCTGTAGTATATTTTCACGACGGACAGATGTTGTTCGATTCTACGGATACGTGGAACCACCAGGAATGGGGTGTGGATGAGACCTTTTCACGCTTGCAGAAATCCGGCAAGCTGCTTCCCTGTATCGTTGTCGGAATCTGGAACGGCGGTAAACGGCGGGGATATGAGTATTTTCCGCAGCGCCCGTTCGAATCGCTCACCTCCGCAGCTCAGGATTCATTGTACAAGGCTCAACGGTCAGTCGATTCGCTCTTGTTGCCTGAGTACCGCGTCCAGTCGGACGATTACCTTTCGTTCATCGTAAAAGAGCTGAAGCCTTTTATCGACAGTTCATACCGGACAGATCCGCGGCCTCAGTCAACGGTGTTGATGGGATCCAGCATGGGAGGACTTGTTTCCATGTATGGAATGTGTGAATACCCGATGGTATTCGGCGGTGCCGGTTGTCTTTCCACGCATTGGTTGGGAACCTATTCGGTCGCCGAAAATCCCATTCCCAAAGCGTTTCTTGATTATCTGTATGCGAACCTTCCCGATCCTGCTACGCACCGTTTATACTTCGATCGCGGGACTGAAACCTTGGACAGCTTTTACGAACCCTACCAGGTCATCGCAGATGGTATATGCAGGAGCAGAGGGTATGCAGGAAAGAATTTCATGACCCTCGTTTACAAGGGCGACGACCATACCGAGCGGTCCTGGGCGAGACGGCTGGAACAACCCGCCGTATTCTTGCTGGGGCAGTAAAGGTGTTGCCCTTTAATTGTCCGTTGTGTTATGCTACCTGAGCGACCAATACTTTCGGAATGAATACTATCCTGGACTTGATCGAGTTAGAGATAAGGCAGGCCGCTTCCGATTTATGAAGGATTCGCAACGTCCGCTCCAGGTCTTTTTTGTTCATGATTTCAACGGTAGGCTCTAGCCGGACTTCCGTCATCAAGTATTTCCCTTCCACCTGTTCCAGTTTTCCGTAGGCATCCGACTGAAAGGAACTGAACTCCAGTTTGGAATTCTCGGCGATACTTAAAAAGGTGGTCATCAGGCAGCTGTTCACCGCTGCGGTAAAGAGGTGTTCCGGTGACCAGATTCCGGGTGCCCCCTTGGGGAATTGGGGAGGAGTGGCGACCGAAATTCCAGACGGTAGCTCGGAGGAAGTCAATGTTCCTTGGCGGTCGGTGGTCCACTTTACGCTAACGGGGTATTCATGTGCTGTTTCCATCTTCGGTTCAATGAGTTTCAAGGACATGCTGGAGTTGATCGGCGGGAATGACACCGGATTGTCGCCACACGGGTTGGCCTTTCCTGAAAAGGATAAGTGTAGGGACACCCTGAATCTGAAAAGACTGGGCGGCTAGCGGATTTTTGTCCACATCCACCTTCAGGATGGTGACAGCATCGCCGATCCGTTCTTTGACTTGTTGCAGGATCGGTGCCATCATCTTACAGGGGCCGCACCAGGCAGCTGTAAAGTCGACCAGAACGGGCTTGTCACCGCTGATCAGTTGTTGGAAATTGCTCATGGTGGTTATTATTGATAGCGTTGCAGGCTCCTCCAGCTACCGCCGTTATGGACTTCTGAAAAGCCGTGGCTGCGCAGCATGCTCTTGGCCGATGCACTTCGCATACCGGAGGCGCAACAGGTGATAATTGGCTTCTGCTTGTCTAATTTATTTAATTGATTTTGAAGATTTTGTAATGGTATATTGATAGCATTTTTTAGGTGTCCGCTTTGGAATTCCCCCTTGGTTCGGACATCAAGAATCGTGGCTCCGGAACGGATGAGTTGCTGAAAGTCGGCGCGCGGACCAAGGCCCAAGAGCTTTTTAATGGTGTTGATCATTTGGTCTTATCGGTTTTGGCTGATGAGCTGGTTGACACGGACCCACGGTCCGCCGTTGGAGCATTCAATCCCGTTGGCCTGAAGATACCGCGTCGCCTGTTCGCTTCGGGCTCCGGAAGCACAGCAGAGTACTAGCGGGTCTTTTCCTCGCAACTCTTCCAGTCTGGAAGGTAATTCCTGGAGCGGAATGTTCGTGCTACCCGCTACGTGTCCGCCCATGAATTCCATCGGAGTGCGGACATCAATGACAATTGGTTTTTTCATTCGGAGGTTGCGTTTAATTCACAGCAAATGTACCACCGGCCCTGCCTGTCAAATGGAACAATTGTTACTTAACTTGAAGATTTCAGCAACTCGATGGTGTTTCTTCCCAGCCGGACGAGTTTCTTCTGTTCCATGGTCTTCAGCAGCCGACTGATGGCTTCCCGATGCGTGTGCATCTCGTCGGCGATTTCCTGGTGGGTGATGAAAAGGGTCGACGTATTCACCGCTTTACAGCGTTCCGAAAGATAATGCAGCAACTGGCGGTCCATATTCGAGAAAGCGATCAGGTCGATTACCTGCATCAATTCGGCGAACCGGGTGCTGTAGGTCGTTGAGATGAATGTTTTCCACTCCTCGTACTTCATCCAATCCGAAATCTGCCGAACCGGTATCATCAGCAGTTCACTGTCATCTTCAGCAACCGCCTTCACCATGCTTTTACTGTGTGTTTGACAACAATTGATTGCCATTGCACAGGTCTGCCCGGGGTACAAGTGATATAAGAATACTTCTTCACCTGATTCATTTTGGCGCACTACGCGCAGGACGCCGCTCAGAACAACAGGTATTGAGTGGACCTCATCACCCGCCGATAGCAGCAGTCCGTCACGTCTTAATTTACGGACCGTACCGTAGCGGATGACCTCTGCTTTTAGCTCCTTATTCCTGAACAGGGACTCTACAGTAAGAATAGCCATCTTAACCGGGTTTATTCGCCTTCAGCCGGACGACCTCGGCAGCTCCTTGGTGGTAGATGCCCTCTGACAGGACGGTTTGCGTCTCCTCCGCTGTTTGAAACTGAAGTACATCCAGATCCGTTTTCAGATCTTCTAAACTGAATAACCAGTCCGGATCCTTTGGGCCGCCGGATGCATTCCCCAGTTGTTTTTTGGAAAAAGCTTCCAGCAGAATCATTCCGCCCGGCTTCAACCAATCGGCAAATCTGGGATAGATCGTTTTTCGTAAGGTTGACGGTAGGTGAAAATAAGTCAGGACGATCATATCATAACCTTCCGGTTCAGGTTCGAAATCGAGGGCATCGCATAAACGGTAATCTATTCGGACACCGGATTCTTCAGCGAGTAAATTGCATTTATTCATCCCCGCTTCGATGGTGTCGAAGGCAGTCACCTGCCATCCTAGCTTCGCAGCGTGGACTGCATCTCTGCCTTCACCTGCGGCAGGAACGAGGAGCCTTCCCGGGTTTTTTCCGACTATTGACCGGGCGAAAAATTCATTCGGTTCTTTCCCATAAGCGAATTCCTTCGCTGAATAACGTTTCTCCCATATTTGCATCTGGTTGTCCATCTGTCAGTAAGATCATTTCCGTATGAAAAGCGCACGTCGGGTACCGGAAGGATCTTCCACTTGCAGCAGATAAGTGCCGGCAGTCAACTGGCGTAGGTCCATTTGCACGAAATCAGTTTCCGATTTCAAGGATTGCAGTATTCTTCCGTTCAAGTCAAGAATGGATATGTCACGGGTCGATGCGGCTTCGAAACTGATACTGATCTGTTCACCGGCCGGATTCGGGTATACCAGCAAACGGTCGTAATCGGTACTCGCTGACAGGCGAGGAGCGACCGTTGATATATTGACGAGGTAGTCTTCTACTTCTCCATAAGAATAGATATCACATTCTGTTGCGTAAGCGGCCCTTTTCATCTGTACGCGCATCCTTGCGCCGCCGGTTGATGCATTCAGAGGTGTGGTGAAGTTGGCGCTGACAGGTCCGCTTCCGCTACCTGTGACCTGTGCCACTTTTTCTCCGGCATCGGCGAAGCTGCCGTTTCGATTGAAATCGATCAGCACGATCCAGTATTCGGTCATCGCGGTGCCCGAAAATCCGGGTTGGAAGGTCAATGTTTCAGACCTGCCGTTGACCAGATTCGCCGTCATATTGATGAAGTTTCCAAAGCCGTTATTGTTTCCTGAATTATTTGACAGGTTGGAGACACTGAAATATTGGATGTATTCAGATGCAGAATTCAGGCTGTAGCTGCTGCAATAATTCAACGGTGCCGGTCCGCCGCCGGAACAACCTGAGGTCGTGAAAGAAACTGTTGTGGAATACGGACTTGTAACGGTTGACCCGCACACAGCCTGTACCTGAACGGAATAGCCGGTACAGGAAGTCAGGCCTGTAATCGTGTAAGGGCTTGTGACCGAATTTACAGTCATCCAAACGGTAGCAGTGGCTGAACGGTATTGAAGGTTATACGTTATTGCTCCGGTCGCAGTCCAGGATAACACGGCATCGGATCCGTTGATTGACGAAACTGAAAGTCCTGTAGGTGTCTGACAGCAGCCGGTTGTCTGAAAGGAAATTATTGCACTCGGTGAACTGGTGACCGTGCCGCATACAGAGGAAACGCGTACCTGATAGCCATTGCATGATGTCAAGCCTGTAAGAGTAACGGAAGTGCCAGTCGCGTTGACTGACATCCAAGATGTTGCCGTGTTAAGTTTATACTCCAGCAGATATCCTGTCGCCCCTGTTGAATTCCAATTAATCGTCGCACCGTTGGCGGTCACACTGTTCGCTGTCAATCCACCCGGCGTGCTGCAATTCACTGAGCATCCTGTGGTTTTGAAAATGGAGGTGCTGCTGTACTGACTGACGTTCGTATTGGAGCATTCGCTTCGTACTCTCCATACATAATCCGAACAGGTCGTCAAACGGGTAAGCGGATAGGAGGTGGATGTGGTGGTTTTACTTGTCCAGGAGGTTGCAGTCGACAACCTGTACTGTAGTCGGTAACCGGAAGCGCCTGTACTCGTCCAAGAAATCGTAGCAGAAGTGTTAGCGATGGAGGAGCTCTGTAAATTGGCAGGGACTGTCTGACAGGTGTTTGTACATCCGGTTGTGCTGAACGAAGCGATGTAGCTGTAACTCGT
>JBJOMA010000033.1:0-3370 GCA_046052625.1 Bacteroidota bacterium | reverse complement strand
CGACCAGTTTCTCCATTTCAGCAAAGAGCATCTTGTGATGCATGGAATTGGACTTAGCCGGCGTCTGCAACTCGATGCGTTCCGAGAATACACTCAGGCCGACCGCATCCCGCTGCATGCGGAGCAGATATGCTATAGAAGCGGCACAGTGGACGGAGAACAGGATCTTGTTCATCGGCCCGCCCTTGCGCGCTTCGGGAAAATGCATGGAAGAGGAGTTGTCAATGACCAACTGGCAACGAAGGTTAGTCTCCTCTTCGTAACGCTTCACGAACAGTTTATCGGTCCGTCCGAACAGTCGCCAATCGATGTGCCGCGTAGGCTCTCCGGTATTGTAAAGCCGATGTTCGGCGAACTCCACGGAAAAGCCGTGGAAGGGGCTTTTGTGAAGTCCGGTAATGAAGCCCTCCACCACTTGTTTGGCGAGGAATTCCAATTGCCCGAACTGCCGGACCTGTTGTTGCTCGATAGGCATGTACCCTCAAATATCCGAAAAAAGCGCAAAAAAAAGCGCCGTTAAAACGGCGCTTCAAATTTTATTGTGAGACGTATGTTACAGTTGAGCGTTGAGCTTTCCGGCGAGTACGGATTTGGGGACCGCGCCAACCTGCTTATCAACGACCTGTCCGCCCTTGAAGAACAGCAGTGTAGGGATATTCCGGATGCCGAAGTTCATGGAGATATTCGGATTGTGGTCCACGTTCACCTTACCGACCACAGCTTTGCCGTCGTATTCCTTCGCGATTTCATCCACGATCGGTCCTACCATGCGGCAGGGACCGCACCATTCCGCCCAAAAGTCGATCAGGACGGGCTTGTCGGATTTCATTACTACCTCTTCAAAGTTCTGGTCAGTGATTTCGATTGCCATGGGTATTTAAGATTTGATGCTATTCTGAATTGGGAAGTGCAAAGATAACAAATTATCTGCGGGCTTGTTCCGCACGGCCCCCTGAAACGCTTAATTCAGCTTGAATTCGGTTATTCCGATGGCTTCAAGATCATCCAAGAGTCGCCGGTGGATCTTTACACGCAGCTTTTTGGAGGGCAATTCCACACTGAGGTTTTCTACCGGATCGACCAGGTGGATTTTCAGCGGGCAGTTTCCGGGGGAGTTGCTCAGCGTGGCCAGCATGCGTTCGATAAGCTGCTCGGAAACGGAGGATACGGACATTTTCACGGTGAAAGAGCGTGCCATCTTATCGGTAAGGTCCGAGAGATAGGTCAGGAGGGTCGGACGCAGCTCGAGCTGATCGGGATCATGATACCTGCCCTGCACGCGTGCCCGCATGAACACGAAGGCCTCCTGTGCCAAGAAATCCTTCACCTTCATGTAATCCTCCCCGAAGATGGAAGTACGGTAGGAACCGGTATAATCCTCGATGGTGAAGGTGCCGAAAGGCTTACCGGTCTTGCTCAGGCGGTGCTGCACCTCCGTGAGGATGCCGGCCATGGAGATCTCCCGATTCTTCAAGGCGTTCAGGTCGTTCAGCTGGTCGGCGGTGGTGTTGCAGAAGCTGCGTATTTCGAAACGGTATTCGTCCAACGGGTGACCGGAGACGTAGAAGCCGATGACTTCCTTCTCTTTCCGCAAGCGCTCAATGGAATTCCAAGGCTCCGTATTGGCGAATGTCGGTACAGTAACCGTTTCAGCATGATCATCGCCGAAGAGCGAGTTCTGCATCGACGACGAGGCCACCTGCATGGCGTTCCCGAAACGGATGGCCCGTTCAATCGCATTGAGCGGATCTTTCGTGTCGCCGGCGAAATATTGGGCGCGATGCACGCCTTCAAAGCAATCGAGCGCCCCGGCCATGACCATGCTTTCCAGACAGCGCTTGTTGGCCGCTTTTCCGCTGACGCGCTTGGCAAGATCAAACAGACTGGTGAACGGACCGTTGGACCGCTCCTCGATGATCGACTGGACGGCATTCTCGCCCACTCCTTTCACAGCACCCAGTCCGAAACGGATCTCTCCTTTCTTGTTGACGGAAAAGTCATACAGACTTTCGTTCACATCCGGACCAAGGACCGGAATTCCCATCCGACGGCACTCTTCCATGAAGAAGGTGATCTTGTCGATGTTGCTGAGGTTGTGCGTGAGTACGGCCGACATGTACTCTGCCGGATAGTGCGCCTTCAAGTAAGCCGTCTGGAAGGCTACGAAGGCGTAACAGGTGGAATGTGATTTATTGAATGCGTAGGAAGCGAACGCCTCCCAGTCGGTCCAGACCTTTTCGCATATAGCCGGGTCGTGATTGTTCGCATTACATCCGTCCATGAATTTGGACTTCATCTTGTCCAGGACTTCCTTCTGCTTCTTCCCCATCGCTTTCCGAAGGGTATCGGCATCGCCCTTGGTGAAATTGGCCAGCTTCTGCGAAAGCAGCATGACCTGCTCCTGATAGACCGTGATGCCGTAGGTCTCGTGCAGGTACTCCTCCATCGCCGGCAGGTCATAGGATACTTTCTCGCGGCCGTGCTTTCGGGCGATGAAGTTGGGGATGTATTCGAGCGGTCCGGGACGGTAGAGCGCATTCATGGCGATCAGGTCCTCGAACTTGTCCGGACGCAATTCCTTGAGGTACTTCTGCATGCCGGGTGATTCGAACTGGAAGGTGCCGTTCGTCTCGCCTCGTTGATACAGCTCCAGTGTCTTCTGGTCGTCCAGAGGAATTGTATCGATATCAATTGAAACGCCATGGTTCTGTCGAATCAACTGCAACGCATCACGGATGATGGTCAGCGTCTTCAGTCCGAGGAAGTCCATCTTTATCACCCCCGCGTCTTCGATGACTTTTCCGTCGTACTGGGTGATAAGCAGCGTGGTATCCTTGGAAGTGGCGACCGGTATGATTTCGGTAAGGTCTTTCGGCGCAATGATGATACCGGCGGCATGGATACCGGTGTTACGCACCGATCCTTCGAGGCGAAGCGCCTCGCGGAGAACGTCGGCTCGCAGGTCGCTGCCGGTGTAAATCTTGCGGAGCGCCTTGACTGTCTCGATCTCATCGGAGCCGAGGTTCTCTTTTTCTTTCAAGCCTCCGTCGCCGTCGATGGGCGCCTCCAGGACCCGGTTCAGTTCTATACCGGGACGCTCGGGCACCAGCTTTGCCAAGGCATTGGATTCAGGCAAGGGCAGATCCAGCACGCGCGCCACGTCCTTGATGCTCATCTTGGCGGCCATGGTGCCGTAGGTGACGATCTGGGCGACTTGCTGGTGGCCGTACTTGTTCACGACGTAATCGATCACCTTCTGGCGACCGACGTCATCGAAATCAGTATCGATATCAGGCATGCTCTTACGGTCGGGATTCAGGAATCGCTCGAACAGCAGCTTGTATTTGATGGGATCGATATTGGTGATGCC
>JBJOMA010000032.1:0-4684 GCA_046052625.1 Bacteroidota bacterium | reverse complement strand
GCCGAGATTTTCTATGATGAGACCGTCTTCATGTTACTTGATCAGATGGCGGCTCCTAATTCACCGCAATGGTTCAACACCGGACTGTATCAGGTATACGGCATTAAGGGGCCTTCGCAAGGCCACTATCACATTGATTCGGATACCGGCAGGCCTGTATTGTCCGGATCAGCCTATGAGTTCCCGCAACTTCATGCATGTTTTATTCTTTCATTGAAAGACGATCTTGTCAATCCGGGCGGTATCATGGATCTTTTGCAGCGGGAGGCGCGGATCTTCAAATACGGGTCCGGTGTGGGTACCAACTTTTCTTTCATACGTGGTTCACGGGAAAGACTCTCCGGAGGCGGATATTCCTCCGGCCTCATGTCATTCCTGAAAATCGGCGATACTGCCGCGGGTGCGATCAGGTCCGGCGGAACGACGCGACGGGCTGCCAAGATGGTCTGTCTGGATATTGATCACCCGGAAATAATGGATTTCATCCGCTGGAAGATGGATGAGGAGGAAAAGGCAAAGGTGTTGATGGCTGCCGGTTACGATGGCTCTTTCGAAGGTGAAGCCTACCGTACTGTTTCAGGTCAGAACTCGAATAATTCAGTACGCATTTCCGATGAATTCATGCAGGCGTTCCTTAAGAAAGGCCACTGGCAATTGACCGGTCGGGTCGACGGAGCGGTTGTCGCAAAACTTCTGGCAGAGCAGCTGTGGAATGAAATCGCCACGGCTGCATGGAACTGTGGCGACCCGGGCGTGCAGTTTGATACGACAATCAACTCGTGGAATACCTGTCCGAACGACGGGCGTATCCGTGCATCGAACCCCTGTTCCGAATACATGTTTCTGGACGACACAGCATGCAATCTGGCGTCTTTGAATCTTATGCGCTTCATAGATGCCGCTACGGGTGAATTGGATACTGTCAAGTTCTCTCACGCTTGCCGTATCTGGACCACAGTACTGGATATCTCCGTCAGCATGGCACAGTATCCTTCAAAAGAAGTGGCGGTGAATTCCACCGCCTACCGTACACTGGGACTGGGTTTTACCAACCTGGGCGCCGTTATCATGCGCAACGGTTGGGCGTATGACAGTCCGCAGGCGCGTGGTTTCGCATCAGGAGTGACCTCGTTGCTTACGGGTTGTGCATATTCCACGTCCGCCGAACTGGCATCAGTGCTGGGGCCGTTTGAACGTTATCGGTACAATGCTGTAGAGATGCATCACGTTGTTTTACGTCACCGTGCTGCCTTAGGGGAAGAGAAGAAGCCTCCGGCTACTGATCATTCCGAAAAATCCGGTTTGATCCCTCCGTATCTCCTTTCGGCAAACCAAACTGTTTGGGATCAGGCGGTCCATGTCGGTGAAAAGTATGGTTACCGGAATGCGCAGGTTACCTTGCTGGCACCGACAGGCACCATAGGCTTGGTAATGGATTGCGATACCACCGGCATTGAACCGGAATTCGCACTGGTGAAGTTGAAGAAGTTGTCCGGGGGTGGAACGCTTCGGTTGGTCAATCGACAGGTGATTTCCGCACTTCAAAGTTTGGGAATAGACAGTGCGACGACCGGTCAGATTCTGGATCACCTCGATAAGAACGGAAGTATTACCGGCGCACCTGGTCTTACAGACCGCCAAAGGGTGGTCTTTGCGTGCGCAGGTAATGGCGGTGCAGATACCGTTTCGGTGGAGGGGCATCTGAAGATGATGGCCGCCGTACAGCCGTTCATCTCCGGTGCGATTTCCAAGACGGTGAATCTGCCGTTCACGGCAACTGTGAAGGACGTGTCCGATTGTTACCTCCTTGCCTGGCGACTCGGTTTGAAAGCGGTAGCGGTTTACCGCGACGGCTGTAAAGGTTCACAACCCCTGAACGTCACGGTACCTGACGAAACCATTAAATTGGAGGAGCCGACCCCTGCCTGCACTGACTGCGGCTTTCGAACCGTCAGGGCCGGAAACTGCTTCAAGTGCGAAAATTGCGGCGCGACTACCGCTTGTTCTTGATTCGGGTGTCAAAAATCATTTTTCCTGTCGCCTCTTTCGCCTTACCTTACGACCCTTGTTCTGACAACTATCAAGTATGAACGCTGCTCATCTCCATCTCCTGGTTAATCACGCCGGCATCTTCGGACTTCTCTTCTCTACGTTGATACTGATCGCCGGAATGTTATTCAAGATTCCCGTGTTGAACCGGACCGCTATGGTCGGGTTCCTTATAGCAGCGGTTTCTGTCGCTGTCTCAATGAACTCCGGCGAAGGAGCTGAGGAATTTCTGGAGAGGGTCGTTCCGCTCAATGAGCCTGTCGTCGAATCACATGAAGATTCCGCTGAACTGTCCGCATGGCTTGCAGGCGCCTCCGGACTTATCAGTGTCTTTGGGCTTTTCTTATACTGGCGTAAACGACCGGTTCCCTCCTTTTTATTTACCGTGCTCCTTATTGTAGCACTGGTAGCGACAGGATCCATTGTCAACACCGGCCGGCTGGGCGGAAAGATCCGTCATACGGAACTTTCCGGAACTTCTGTTCTTCCTGATGTTCAGGGCGCAGAGGAAGAGGACGATGACTGATGAACTTATCGGCCGTACATGCGTTATGCTGATTCAACGCATGCATCGCAGATGACGGCTCCCGCCTATCAGGAATTATTGGATGCTATCGACCGGATCGATCCGGATGGCTACGGTAAGGGAAGAAATTTCATTGACGGTCCGGTAACACGGCTCTCTCCTTACATATCCCGCGGTGTGATCAGTACACGCCTCGTATTCGATCGTCTACGGGCAAAAGGGTTCAGCAGACGACAGCTGGAGCCGCTGGTGCGTGAACTGGCCTGGCGCGACTACTGGCAGTTGGTATGGGAATCGAGAGGGGAGGCGATAAATCAGGACTTGAGATATCCGCAAACCGGAGTCCTTCAGCACGATACGTTGCCTGTTGCCGTGCAGGAAGGTCGCACAGGGATCGAAGGAATCGACAGGGGCATCAAAGAGCTTTTGTCGACCGGTTATGTGCACAATCATCAACGGATGTACATCGCTTCTGTTGTATGCAATATCGCCCGTTGCCGTTGGCAGACCGCTGCCCGATGGATGTATTATCACCTGCTGGACGGGGACTGGGCCAGCAATATGCTAAGCTGGCAATGGGTAGCGGGTACCAACAGCAGTAAGCTTTATTTCGCGAATCAGGAGAATATCAATACCTACTGCGGAACCGATCAGCGCGCTACATTCCTGGATGTCGCTTATGAGGAATTGCCGGAACTGAAAGTGCCCGCGGTTTTGGAGCAAACAGGCGTTCCCGACTTGTCGGTACGGTTACCGGAATCTTCAACGATTGAATTAGACCCGCAATTGCCGGTGTTGATCTACAACAGTTACAACCTGGATCCACATTGGCGAAGCGTTCAGCCCGCTAACCGTGTACTCCTGTTAGAGCCAGAGCATTTCAACCGTCATCCCGTTAGTGACAAGGTCATCCGGCATATCTTGGCCCTGGCTTCACGTATTGACGGAATTAAAATACATACCGGAGATTTCAATTCTCTTCATTCGAAATCGTCCGGACAACCCTTCTTTTTCAGACAACATCCGTTCACCAGCCATTATTCCGGTACGATGGATGAGCGGGAGTGGTTGACCGACATAAAAGGATATTTCCCTTCATTCTTCTCTTTTTGGAAAAAAGCGGAAAAGCAGCTTTTTGCCGATTGATATGACAAAAGTCATGTCTTTTATTTCAGGCTGAAAGGATATTCGGGGCGTCCTGAATCCTGAAGATCCTGTGCAAAAGAGCATCGCCGAGAAATTGACCTGTTACCATTGCGGGGATGAGTGTCGTTCTTCCGTGCTGAAATTCGATGGCAAGGACTTTTGCTGCGAGGGCTGCAGGCTGGTGTACGACGTGTTACAGGAGAATGATCTTTGCACCTATTACCGGTTCAACGATACGCCCGGCATTTCACCTGCTCAAGGTCCGTCCGGAAGGTTCGGTTACCTGGATGACCCCTCCGTTCAACGACGCCTGACAGATTTCCGGGACGGAGGTTTTTCTTCGGTGACGTTCCATATCCCAAAAATGCATTGCAGCAGTTGCATCTGGCTGTTGGAAAATCTAAGCCGTGTTAATCCGGGCGTAGTTCGTTCCCGTGTCGATTTTCTGGTCAAGGAAGTTTACCTGGTTTTCCGTCAGGATGCGGTTTCCCTTCGTCAAGTCGTGGAGCTGTTGGCGCTCATTGGTTACGAGCCGGTGATACGCCTTGATACGCTGGAAAAAAAAGACAGGAAGGGGGAAGACCGCTCGGCAATATACAAGATCGGTGTAGCCGGTTTTGCCTTTGGAAACATCATGCTGTTCAGCTTTCCGGAATACCTGTCCTTGAGCGAAACGACAGATCCGGGTTTCAAAGGGATTTTCAGTTTTATAAATTTTACCCTCTCCTTGCCGGTGTTTTTTTACTGCAGTACGCAGTTTTTCCGTTCGGCATGGCAAAGTATCCATCAGCGCTTCTTGAATATCGATGTACCGATCGCCTTAGGGATCTTCATCATGTTCATCCGTAGCAGTTATGACATCTTTACGGAATCCGGACCGGGTTATATGGATACGATGGCCGGATTGGTTTTCTTCATGTTGTTGGGCCGCTGGTTCCAGGACAAGACTTATCGTACGCTGTC
>JBJOMA010000031.1:0-3946 GCA_046052625.1 Bacteroidota bacterium | reverse complement strand
CCCGTAAGATCTATGATACCACGTTGGAAATCCTCCGTAAGTCCAAGACGGAAGGGATTACTTCCATCGCGGCTGCCAAGATGATCGCTGAAGAGCGTATCCATGCAGCCAAGGTTGTCGCAGGTTGATTCTTTCATTTCGTTCTTACCAGTCTTATTACCATTCGCATGCTCAGCAGAAGGCAGCTACGTGTCAAAGTACTTCAGGCATTATACGCCTACTTCCAGGCAGACAAGAAGGAATTGGCGGCTGCGGAGCGTGAACTTTTTCGCAGTATCGAGAAGGTGCATGAGCTTTATGTCTACCTCTTGCAGCTGTTAATCGAACTGGCTGCAGCCGATGAGGCGGACGCTTCCGATCTTCAGCATAAATATTTCCCGGACAAGGATGAACTGAAAGCGGCTTCCCGCCTGAGCCGATTCCGTTTTATCGCTGCCCTAAAGGACGATGCCGGATTCGCTTCTGCAGTTCGTAGGTGGAAGACTACTTGGCAGAAAGACCATGAGTTCGTACGCCGTGTGTTTTTCGAGTTGAAGAAGTCCGCTGAATACCGGGCAGTCATTACCGGCGAGGATACGGATGAATCCAAATTCCTGCAGGGTGTCGTCAAACGGTACGTGGAGGAATCCGAACTCATGCAACACCATATCGAGGAAGAGAACCTGTTCTGGGCCGAGGACCTCTCGTTCGTATCCCATATCGTGAACCGGACAGTCCGACAGTATTACGAAAGCGGTAAGCTGGAGATCTTCGGTGCCTATCGTGATGAGAAGGACGACAAGTCCTTCGTTTCCGATCTGTTCAACCAGGCTGTCCTGCACAACAAGGAATACGAGGAAGCGGTCAGTGAAAGGACACAGAATTGGGACGTGGAGCGGATCGCGATGATGGACATTCTGATACTGAAGATGGCATTGGCCGAGCTGATTCATTTCCAAAGCATACCGGTCAAAGTCACCATCAACGAATACATCGAGATCTCCAAGGATTTCAGCACACCCAAAAGCAAGCAATTCATCAACGGCATCATCGACCGGCTCGCCTCTGATTATCGTAAATCCGGGCGGATCGTCAAGACCGGTCGAGGACTGATGGAATAAACCGGTCGCACACCATGAACCGTATCATTGTTATTACGCTGATCACCTTTTCATTGTTCTCCTGCGGCAATGAGAAGACGCCCAACATGCCGGAAAACGCATTGTCCCCCGACCTTGTGAAGAATCCTGCTTCCGCATCCGGAGGGGATATGAAACAGGTTCCGGTCATCACCTTCGATACCACCCGACATGATTTCGGTTCGGTGGTGGACGGTGAAAAGGTCAACTTCTCCTTCCATTTCGTCAATACCGGAAATGCCGACCTGATCATCCGCCATTGTCAGGCTTCTTGCGGATGCACGGTTCCGGAATGGCCGAAGGATCCTGTAGCTCCCGGAAAAGAAGGCTATATTTCGGTTACTTTCGACAGTAAAGGCAAATCGGGAATGGTCAACAAAACAGTGACCATCATCGCCAATACCATTCCTAACACCACGACGCTCTCCATCTCCGGAGAGGTCCACGCACAGTGAACTTAATCCTTCATCAACTTATACCATGAGCCTACTCAACATCCTTCTTCAAGCGCAGCCCCAAGGCGGAGGCATGATGCAAATCGTCTTCTTGCTTGCCATCATCGTCGTATTCTACTTTTTCATGATCCGTCCGCAGGTCAAGAAACAGAAATCCGAACAGCAGTTCCGCAATTCGCTCGAAAAGGGAGCGAAGGTCGTGACCATCGGCGGGATCCATGGTAAGATCGTCGAGATAAATGAAAAGACCCTCCTGCTGGAGGTCGATGCGAACGTTCGAGTAAGGTGCGAGCGCTCGGCAATTTCAGCTGATGCGACCCGGGCTCTCGAGTCGACCGTTCCTGCCAAGTAAGCGTCGGGCGGAATCGTTCCGTTTTCCGTATCTTCAACGGGTAGAACCCCGTAAACGATGGATCCAATTCCGCGCAACGATGAGCAGCGTCCTGCTCCTATGCTGTTAAACCGGCAGGTATCGGTGTTCCTCGTCTGCCTGTCGATTGCGACCGTTTTCTGGGTGCTCTTGGTGCTTTCCGGTAATTATCCGACGACGCTCACGTTCCCTGTAAAATACATACACTTGCCGGAGCGGAAGGTCGTATTGAACGAGTTGCCTTCGCGTATTTCGGTCGATTTGAAAACCACCGGTTTCCGGATCCTTTATTACCGGCTCCTGAAATCGCCGGATGATATCGTCATTGATGTATCGGCCGGACTGATTTCCACAGGTGTGAAGACCGATGTGGTGGTAGTACCAACACGCTATTTCCAGCAGGATTTCGACCGGCAATTAGGTGAGGAGGTAGAGGTGAGTGGCTTCCGTCCTGATTCGATCGTCTTGCTATTTTCGGACCGGATCTCCAAGCGTGTACCCGTGCTGCCGCTTGCAGACTTCACCTTGAAACGTCAATTCGACACACTTTCAGGTCCGGTGACTGTTCCGGATTCCGTCACGTTGAGTGGTCCGCCCTCTGTCATCCGCAAAGTCCGGATGGTCAGGACCCAGCCGGTGAAGCTTGGCGAACTACAGTATTCCATTGACAGTGCGGTCGCTTTGCAACCGGTCGCACTGGCAGAAACCAGTCCCTCCAAAGTCAGACTCAGGATTCCCGTGGAAAAATTTACCGAAGGTATACAGGAGGTTGCAGTGAGTGCGGTCAACGTTCCTTCCGGGTTTCAACTGAAGATGTTTCCGGAAAAGGTGAAAGTACGTTATCAGGTATCTCTTTCTTCTTACGCATCGGTCACCAGCGACCAGTTCGAAGTGGTGGTGGATGCCGGCAGGGCCCCTGTTACCGAAGGGAATCTATTACCCTTGCGTATTGTATCTCATCCCGCTTCGATACGTTCTATGAGCGTGGAACCCGCGGAAGTGGAATTCATATTCAGGAAAAAATGACGGTCGTTGGAATCACCGGTGGGATCGGAAGCGGTAAATCCCTAATCAGTCGGATTTTCCGTCAGTTAGGTATCCCTGTTTACGATGCGGACGTCGCTGCAAAAGATCTGTACCGTCGTTATCCTGATCTGTTTCAGAAAGTAAAATCGGAGTTCGGTGATGATGTGGTGAATGATAAAGGACTTATCGACCGCAAGAAACTGGCAGCCATCGTTTTCGAGGATCCGGAACGTCTCAAGGCGCTTAACCGGCTGGTCCACCCGTTGGTACGCAAGGATTTCAAAGAGTGGTTGGCTATGCACCGGTCCGCGCCGTATGTACTCAAGGAAGCTGCCATCCTGTTCGAAAGCGGTACACACCGCGACTGTGACCTTGTCATCACCGTCGTCGCACCTCCTGATCTCCGTTTGCAGCGTGTACGTGCCCGTGATCAACGCACAGTGTCAGAGATTAAAATGGTCATGGAACGGCAGTGGAGCGATGAGGAAAAAATCAAGAGGTCCGATTTTGTGATCCGGAACGACGAGGAGGATGCCGTACTTCCTCAGGTCCTTCAGATCCACGACCAACTGTTGAAACAGGTACGGGATAAAATGGCCGTCGTAGGTGATGCGAAATGATATGCGATCCGCAGGGCCACATCTCGTTCATGACCGATCCGGTCTACATGCTTCGGACGGATCTTTCAGCATCGATCCTTCCCGGAAATATCCTGTAGCGCTAATATCACATGCGCACGGCGATCATGCATTGCCGGGACACGGAACAATATTCGCCACCCGTCCGACGTGGGAACTGATGAAGGAGCGATTCGCCGGGAAACTGACCGCGGATCTGCGCGAGGTGGAATTCGGACGTCCTTTCCGACTGGGATCACTGACGGTCACGTTTTTTCCGGCAGGACATATTCTGGGCAGTGCGCAGATCCTGCTGGAAAACGAAGAAGGACGTACCCTCTATACCGGCGATTTCAAGAC
>JBJOMA010000030.1:0-2509 GCA_046052625.1 Bacteroidota bacterium | reverse complement strand
GTGAAGCGGTCAGCAATGCGGAGGTGTCTCCGGGATTAATGCTCGCTGCAGCAGTGGTCACGCTGTTGTACAGGTTGGTGAAGTTGCCGTCGAAGATGTCGATGGTGATGCTGGCGTTGGTTGCGACAGAACTGCCCAGGTTGGTGATCCGACCTCCAAGTGTCAACGGACGGACTTGCAGTATCGGGGTGGAGGAGTACTGGCTGGGATCGGCGATCTCTGCTACGGCGATGTCATCGCTGGGTACGTTCTCGATGGATACGTCGTCGATCATCCAGGCATAAGCACAACCTGCGCTGGCTCCCAAGGACGTCGGGCTGTAGAACTGGAAACGGATCTTGACATTGGCATAGCCGGCAGCGATAGAAGTGATGTCGACAGAAACGATGTCAGGATTGGTGCCCGTGGTCTGGTTGGTAGAGTTGTAGTTGTTGTTGGCTGTGGTCTCGTTCAAGGCTATTTTCGTCCAAGTGGTGCCACTGTCGTTGGAAACGAACAAGAACGTGGAATCCACGAAACGGCGGTAGTATTGAGAGAATACCAGTCGGGCGCTGGTGGCTGAAGTGAGGTCGATTGTTCCTGAAGTCTCCAGGTTGGCCGTCTGGTCGCCACTGCACAGCAGGTCGGAATCGAACAATGCGAATCCGTTGGCGGCGGTAGCCGATGCAATCGGTGCGATTGCGAAAGCGCCGGTAGGACCGGTACCCGTATAGTCGAGCACCCAATTGTCAGTGCCGACTACGGCTGTAGTGGTCCAATGGGTGGAGTCACTGAAGTCATCCGACCAGTAGACCGTCGAGGTAGAAGGAGCAGACGGGGCATTGCGCTTCATAAGCAGAAACGACGGCTTCTTTGCAACGATGCTGGAAGCGGTCTGCTTCGTCTTACGGGGAGCATTTTTCATGGCCAGCTGCGCGTGCATGCTCGTGCCAAACGCGAAAAGGAAGGCCAACAGGAAGTAGAATTTTTTCATGGTTTTTTTGATTGGTTTACTTTACCGCAAATTTAACGGAGTTTTTTACGCGAACAACGGGAATTGGTCGCATGATAGCCTGTTTACCACAGAATTATGAACAAACGGCCCTTTCCCCTGACCGGACAAAGTACATAAAAAAAAGCCCGCGTTGGCGGGCTTTAAAAGTATCAGGCGGGAAGCTCTTCGTACTCCTCCATGGGCGGACAGGCACATACCAGGTTCCGGTCTCCATAAGCATTGTCCACTCTCCCGACAGCGGGCCAGAATTTGTGGGCCGAGACATAGGCCAGCGGAAATGCTGCTTTCTGGCGGGAATAGGAGTGATTCCAGTTATCCTTGGTCGCCTCCAACATGGTATGCGGAGCGTTCTTTAGCACGTTGTCCTTTCGGTCCGCTTCTCCGTTCTCGATTTCCTCTATTTCATGTCGGATGGAGATCATGGCATCGCAGAACCGGTCCAGCTCGGATTTAGGTTCGCTTTCTGTAGGCTCGATCATGATGGTGCCCGGAACCGGGAATGACATGGTCGGCGCATGGAATCCATAGTCCATGAGTCGCTTGGCGATATCCTCCACCTCGATTCCGGCCGACTGCTTGAACGGACGGCAGTCGAGTATCATTTCGTGAGCAACGCGGCCGTTGGCACCGACATAAAGCACCGGGTAATGCTTTTCAAGTCGCGACTTTATATAATTGGCATTGAGGATAGCATACTTGGTGGAGTCGGTCACCCCGTCCGGTCCAAGCATCTTTATATAAGCGTAGGAAATGAGCAGGATGCTTGCACTACCCCAGGGAGCAGCGGAGACGGCTGACGTATTACCGCCCGTCTTCACCACCGGATGTGAAGGGAGGAACGGTGCGAGGTGTGCAGCAACGCCGATCGGACCCATGCCCGGACCACCGCCTCCGTGCGGAATCGCGAAGGTCTTGTGGAGGTTCAGGTGGCATACGTCCGCTCCGATCGTGAAAGGATTGGTCAGTCCGACCTGAGCGTTCATGTTTGCACCATCCATGTATACCTGTCCGCCGCACTCGTGGATGATCGATGTGATCTCCTTGATGCCTTCTTCGAAGACGCCGTGTGTCGACGGATACGTAACCATCAGACAAGACAGGTGGTCTTTGTGTTGCTCGGCTTTGGCGCGGAGGTCTGAAATATCGATGTTGCCAAGCTCATCGCACTTCACCACGACGACTTTCATGCCGGCCATCACGGCACTGGCCGGATTGGTTCCGTGGGCGGAAGAAGGGATCAGCGCGACATCGCGGTGGTGATCACCGCGGCTGAGGTGATAGGCACGGATAACCATCAGTCCGGCGTATTCCCCTTGCGCTCCGGAATTGGGTTGCAGGGACATTGCGCTGAAGCCGGTGATCTCGCACAGATAGTGCTCGAGTTCGGTGATCATTTCGGCATAGCCTGCCGCCTGCTCCGCAGGGACGAACGGATGCAGGCCGCCCCACTCGCGCCAACTCACCGGAATCATCTCCGAGGAGGCGTTGAGCTTCATGGTACAGGAGCCCAAAGCG
>JBJOMA010000029.1:0-8088 GCA_046052625.1 Bacteroidota bacterium | reverse complement strand
GCGGTGCCGGCTTTCATGCGGGTGCTGCCTGTCACCACTTCTGGTCCGACGATGACTTCAATAGCTGTTTGTGCCGCTGCTGCTACGGGTGTGTCCGGGTTGCAGGTCAGGGCGATCGTTGCAGTGCCGTGTTCGCCGGCAATGCGAAGAGCGCCGGCGACGTAGGGTGTGGTTCCGGATGCAGCGATTCCGAGGACTACGTCCTTGTCTGAAATCGAATGCGCCTCGAGGTCCTTCCAGCCTTGTTCCGGATCATCCTCAGCGAATTCCACTGCTTTGCGAATAGCAGAATCTCCTCCGGCGATAAGTCCGATGACTTTGCCATGTTCCAGTCCGTAGGTAGGGGGCAACTCGGAGGCATCCACGATTCCAAGTCTTCCGCTGGTGCCTGCACCTATGTAAAATAAACGACCTCCGTTCAGCATCCTCTCGAGAATCACCTTCACGGCTTTTTCAATCTGCGGAAGTGAGCGACTGACCACGGAGGGAACTGTCTGGTCTTCCCGGTTGATGGCTTCGAGCAGCTCCATTACTGAAAGCTGATCAAGCTGCTTGTAACATGATTCCTGTTCCGTAATGCGCCGTGGATCGTTCATTTATAAAGCGGATAGCGTTCCGGATTATATTCATGCATCATGGAATACACCGCATCGGTGATGTCTTCCGCGTTCGGTTTAGAAAAATAATCTCCGTCCGAACCGTAAGCAGGGCGGTGCGCCTTGGCGGTAAGTGTCGCAGGGGGAGCATCCAGATACTGGAATCCTTTCTGCACCTCTAGGATCTGCTGAAGGATGTATGCCGACGCGCCGCCCGGTACGTCTTCATCCACCACCAGAAGTTTGTTTGTCTTTTTCAAGGATTGCACAATGCTGTGGTGACGGTCGAAGGGGAGCAGCGTCTGTACGTCGATGAGCTCGACGGAAATATCCAATTGACGGAGCTGTTTGATCGACTCCGATACGATACGCAACGTGGATCCGTAGGAAACGATGGTCACGTCATTTCCCTCTTCAAGTACTTCGGGGATGCCGATCGGAACGCGGAATTCAGCCAGGTTGTAGGGCAGTTTTTCCTTCAGACGGTAGCCGTTCAGGCATTCGATGATAAGCGCAGGCTCGTCACTGGCAAGCATCGTATTGTAGAATCCTGCTGCCTGTGTCATATTGCGCGGGACCAATACATGCACGCCGCGCAGAGCATGTATCACCATTCCCATCGGTGAGCCGCTATGCCAGATTCCCTCGAGCCGATGACCCCGCGTGCGGATTATAAGCGGCGCCTTCTGTCCACCTTTGGTGCGGTATTGCAAGGTCGCAAGATCGTCGCTGAGTATCTGGATGGCATATAACAGATAGTCCAGATACTGGATCTCGGCGATAGGGCGCAGTCCGCGTAAGGCCAGACCGATGCCTTGACCGGCAATGGTAGCCTCACGGATTCCTGTATCGGTAATTCTTACTTCTCCGAACTTGGCCTGCAGTCCCGCGAATCCCTGATTGACGTCCCCGATGAATCCTACGTCCTCGCCAAACGCCACTACACGAGGGTCTTTGCTGAAGATGGCATCAAAGTTCGCCTGTAGGACTTCCCGTCCGTCCATAAGCGGCGCATCCGCAGCGAATGTGGCAGCGACGGGATTGACCTGGATGGCGGAGGAAGAGGATTCGCTGTGAAGGTGCGAGTTATAGCGGTCTGCGTTGAGGGAAGCAAACCGGTTGGCGACCTGCAGTAGTTGTTCTTTAGCCGGTCCGGCTTCGTTTCTCGATAATCGCAG
The DNA here is from genome assembly GCA_046052625.1 of Bacteroidota bacterium. Lineage (GTDB taxonomy): Bacteria > Bacteroidota > Bacteroidia > AKYH767-A > 2013-40CM-41-45 > Pollutiaquabacter. Next base: position 6,314 of record JBJOMA010000029.1, on the reverse strand, counting down.
TGCTGCATGAATCGCGGCCGCGATGTCACGGCGGGCGGGAGTCAATTGTGCGGAAAGTTCCGAGGAGATTTTTTCGATGAATGTCCGCTGTGAGCTTTGCGCGGCAAGATCATTGATGGCCGAAACTGCAGTCTGCAGTTCATTGCGGATGGTGGCCATGAACTCTCTCCAGGCAGCGTCCTTGGCGGAAGCGACCGTCTTACGGGCCGACACTTCGATGGCATCGCATTCCTCCGCCGTAGCGATGGCCGAGGCGATGATCCATTCGCGCATCTTTCGAATGCAATCGAAGTCTTCCTCCCACTGTAAACGGTCTTTCGTCTTGTAGCGTTCGTGCGAACCGGAGGTGGAATGGCCTTGCGGCTGCGTCACTTCCCGCACATGGAACAACACGGGAACATGCTCCTCCCGACATACGCCGATCCCCTTCTGGTACATTTCACAAAGCCCGGGATAATCCCATCCCTTGGCTGTAAGGATGACGTATCCGCTGCTTTTCTCGCTGCGGGCGAAGCCGCGCAGTATTTCAGAAATGTTCTGCTTTGTTGTCTGATAACGTGCGGGTACTGAAATTCCGTATCCGTCATCCCAGACGGATATCGCCATCGGAACCTGCAGCACACCTGCGGCATTGATTGTTTCGAAAAACAAACCCTCTGAAGTGCTGGCATCGCCGATGGTTCCGAATGCGACCTCATTGCCTTTGTCGGAAAAATCGGTCATGCCGTGCAACTCCTTATTATTGCGGTACAGCTTGGAGGCCCATGCCAGTCCGAGCAGGCGTGGCATCTGTCCGGCAGTAGGGGAGATGTCTGCCGATGAGTTCTTTTGTCCGGTGAGTTTCTTCCAGCTTCCGTCGTCATTCAGCAGTCTGGACGAGAAGTGGCCGTTCATAGAACGACCTGCAGAGGAAGGTTCTGCGGCAGGATCAGGATCCGCGTATAATTGGGCGAAGAATTTCTGTATGTCCGATTCGCCGATGGCGAACATGAAGGTCTGGTCACGGTAGTAGCCGGAGCGGAAATCGCCGTTGCGGAACTGCTTTGCCATCGCAATCTGGGCTACTTCCTTGCCATCGCCGAAAATGCCGAATTTGGCTTTGCCGGTCAGCACTTCTTTTCGTCCCAGTAGGCTCGCTTGCCTGCTTTCATTGGCTATGCGAAAGTCGTTAAGGACTTCTTTTTTATAATCATCCATGCTGATTTCCTTGCTCAGCTCTTCCGTTCTGGGTTGCATACACCGCGTTTTTGTGGTCGTGGCCAGTCCCAAAGATAGGTAAAAAAAGCCGTCGATGCCGGTCCTTATGACGGGCATAAGCGGCTTATATTCAGTAAAGTAAAGAAAGGACGACCAACGTTCCGAAGATGACGCTGGCGATGCCGTTGAGTGTGAAAAAGGCCAGGTCAACCCGCGACAGATCATCAGGTCTGACCAATCGGTGCTGTCGCAAAAGCAACAGACCAAAGATGGCGGCTCCTGACCAGTAGATCCAATCGGCTTCCAGCTCAATGCCGGCGATGACAACTGCAAGGATCGATATCAAATGCAGGAAGCCGGCGACTTTCAAAGCGCGTCTTCCGCCGAACGATGCAGGCAGACTATAGAGGTTCTCCTGCCGGTCGAACGTTTCATCCTGCATGGCATAGATGATATCGAATCCCGAAACCCAGGTGATGACGGCAGATGAGAAGAGAACCGGCACAAGAGAGAAAGCTCCGGTGACGGCCAGGTAAGAGCCCACGGGAGCCAGCGCCAGTCCGATGCCCAGTACGATATGGCAGAGCCAGGTGAAACGTTTGGTGTAAGAATATCCCAGTATGACACCTAATGCCACCGGGGAAAGATAGAAGCAGAGGGGGTTGATGGAGTAGGTGACGAGTATGAATGCTGTCGAGCTCAGGAGGACAAGTGCCAGAGCTTGCAACGGTTTTACTTTTCCGCTGGGGATTTCACGTACACGTGTCCGCTCGTTCCTTGCATCGACCTTTCTGTCGGCATAGCGGTTGAATGCCATGGCGGCGGTGCGTGCGAACACCATGCAAAGCACTACTTTGATGAATAGCTGCAGGTCAAAACCGGTGCCAGCATCTTTTATTCCGAGAAAATAACCGATTACGGCGAAAGGCAATGCGAACACCGTATGGGAGAATTTGATCAGTGATAAATAGTGACGCATGGCAGAATTGAAGGCCGGCAAAGGTAGGAAAGTAAATCAGTCGAAGGGGCAGTATCACTGCACGATCACTCTTCGTGTCAATGGCGGAATTCCCGCCGACTCCAGTACAAAAAAGTAGCAGCCGGGATTCAGGTGGAGGTCTGCAACGTGCAGTGTACCTGAAAGCGCCTCAGGTTCGAATAAGTGCAACGTCCTTCCAAGTGCGTCGATTGCCGTGATGCTGGCTCTTTTGCCTGTCGGCGTTACATCGTACTCGATGAAGCTGTCGCCGTTTCCCGGGTTGGGCCAAACGGAGAAATGGACGTTTGCGCTAAACGGGCTTTCATCGATTCCAACGTTGCATCCTTTTACAGTCCTGTATGCGTTCACTTTTCCATAGCCCCAGGTATTGTCCGGCATCGGTCCGGTCATGAAGTTGTCGCGGTCAGCGCAGTCGAGAATCGCGCGCTTTACATCCTGCCAAGTCGCGTTCGGGTATCGCTCGAGGTAGAGAGCTGCTACGCCCGCTACCACAGGCGCCGCCATTGAAGTGCCGCTGCTCCGTTTATGTTTCCGACCGGCTGCTACTACGTCCGGAACCAGCGCTGACAATACATTCAGCTCGGCTTGTGTTCCGCAGGAGAGCACCCACGAACCTGCAGCGGTAATATCCGGCTTTATCCTTCCGTCACGTGTCGGACCATGACTGGAGAAGTTGGATACATCGCCCGGAACGATGTTGGTGTCGCGGGTGATGGCGAAATTCGCATTCGTATAGAAATTCCGGTTGTTGAAGCTGCCGACAGTGATGACTTTATCACTACAGGTGAAACTGGAAACGATGTTCTGCTGCGTATCCGGTCGGCGGTAGTCGGCTATCGAAGGGTAAATTGCAGCAGGGGGCAAGTTGTCGAAGACCATATTGAAACTCCATGCGTCCATACTGCCGCTGCCGGTCGTTTCCAATCGCATCAGGTAGAGGGAGGTGTCAGTCCCTGAAATCGTGCGGTTGGAGTCCGGGAATATGTAGAATTCATAGCTCCAATTGCCGTTCCAAAATTCTGAACCGCTGTGGACGATTCCGATGCGGTCGTTACCTCGCCTGATAGTGTCTGTCCGCAGGATGCCGGGCTGTGCCGCAGCGGTGCGGAAAGGTGTTCTTCCTAATATCTCGAAATCCGGTCGGACACGTTCTGCACCGATCGAGAAGCGGATATCTTCGAAGCTTCCGGAGTCCCCCCAAACCTGGATATAGATGCCGCTGCCGGGATCCTGAAGCCAAGTGAAAGCGGTATCGGAATTCACCTGATAGTTCAGGTGAATGGGTACGTTGCCGGCATTGCCGGCAGCTGCGACCATGGTTCTGCCTGGTTTTTGGGAAATCAGATAATCGATGGCTTGTGCCTGGATATCCTTTCCGTCGTGCGAACCGAAGTAGGTCCCCAGACTGGCATTTATCACAGCCGGTTTTCCCGCCGCATCGGCGCGGTCAAAGATGTATTTGACTGCATCCACCAGATTGGAGAGGAAACCGTCATCGGGTTGGTCGAGGTTTAATTTCACCGCGATGATATCCGCTTTTGGAGCAACGCCCCGATAGTTATTGACGGCAAGCCCGTTCCCGCAGGCGATTCCCGCTACATGGGAGCCGTGACTGTATCGGCCGTCGACATGCTCGGTGGAGGTGTCGATTTGCGCCCCGATGAACTCCTTTCCGTAGCCGTAAGGTGCCGGTTGCGTGGCAGTGTCTGTATTTTGAATCGTATGATCCCACACGTAGTCAAGGCGCGTCCTGCCGAAAAGATCCCTGAAGTCCGGATGCGTAAAATCTATTCCCTCGTCGATGATTCCCATCACCACATTCTCTCCCTGGTAGCTCTGCGGAAGGTTGAAACCGAGGTGGACTTCCTGCGCGTGGCTGTTGTTGATCATCTGGTCGTTCAATGCCTCAAGATGCTGAGTGCCGGGTTCGATCCTTTTTATCCCCGAAGCTCTTCCCAGCTCAGCCACCTTGTCGGAGGAAATGACAGCGGATGCAATGTTTCCGGCGAAGTAACGGATGACGCCATCTGCATTTTCGACAGCACTCCTGATGGCTGCGGTGTCTCCTGCAATGAGTAGCGAGATTGCCGTCGGCCGGCTTTCCCGTTCTTTCAGGATCCGCTGTAACGACAGACTGATACGGCAGCAATCGCTTTCCGCGACAATGCCGTTCGTCGGCCTGCCTGCAAGTAAGGCGAACAGCACCAGTGTTCCCTGTAATCCGTGACGGATAAAACGGGCTGTCGACGGAGGGAAAGCGGAAAACAGCACTTTAATTGACTTCATTATTCGACATTTTTTGACGAACTTCGCACAGCGAAATTACCTCTAAAAAAGACGAAATACATTCTGTTTTTACAGGTCACTTCCCACGATTTCACGAAAGTTCTCAACCGAAAACATCCAAGTTATGTCAGACGACAAGAAAATAATCTTCTCCATGGTCGGGGTCAGCAAGGTCTACCCGCCCCAGAAGCAAGTTTTGAAAGATATCTATCTTTCTTTTTACTACGGTGCCAAGATCGGTATCCTCGGTCTCAACGGGGCCGGTAAGTCCACTCTGCTAAAGATCATCGCCGGTCTTGAAAAATCATTCCAGGGAGAAGTTGTTTTTTCGCCGGGCTATTCTGTCGGTTATCTTTCCCAGGAGCCGGAATTGGATCCCACGAAGACGGCGCGTGAAATCGTCATGGAGGGCGCCCAGAAGACCGTCGACCTGCTGCGTGAATTCGAGGAGATCAACAACAAGTTTGCCGAGCCGATGAGTGACGATGAGATGAACAAGCTCATCGAACGTCAGGGTCAGGTGCAGGATGCCATCGATGCAGCCAACGGCTGGGAACTGGATAATCAGATTGAAGTGGCCATGGATGCGCTCCGTTGTCCCGCCCCTGAATCGCCGGTTAATAATCTTTCGGGAGGTGAACGACGTCGACTTGCGCTTTGCCGGCTTCTGCTGCAAGCTCCGGATATCCTTTTGCTGGACGAGCCCACCAACCACCTGGATGCCGAGTCGGTGCTCTGGTTGGAGCAGCATTTGCAGAAATATGCCGGAACCGTCATCGCAGTAACACACGACCGTTACTTCCTGGACAACGTCGCAGGCTGGATCCTGGAACTCGACCGCGGAGAAGGCATTCCCTGGAAGGGTAACTATTCTTCCTGGTTGGAGCAGAAGTCAAATCGTCTGGCTCAGGAGGAGAAACAGGAAAGCAAGCGTCGTAAGACGCTGGAACGCGAATTGGAATGGGTGCGAATGTCACCCAAGGGACGGCATGCCAAGTCCAAAGCCCGTATAGCGGCTTATGACAAACTATTGAATGAAGATGTCAAGGAGCGGGAGGATAAACTGGAACTCTTCATTCCGCCGGGACCGCGACTGGGTTCGGTGGTAATCGAGTTCGACGGGGTGACCAAGACCTTCGGCGACCGTGTGCTTTTTGAGAACCTTTCTTTCTCCCTGCCACCGGCGGGAGTTGTTGGTGTCATCGGGCCGAACGGTGCCGGTAAGACGACCTTGTTCAAGCTTATCATGGGCCAGGAGAAGGCAGATGCAGGGACCATCAAGATCGGAGAAACCGTACAGACGGCTTACGTCGATCAGACTCATGATGACTTGTTGCCGGGTAAAACCGTCTACGAAATCATTTCCGGTGGAACCGACAGCATGATCGTAGGCGGCCGTCAGCTCAATTCGCGTGCATACGTCTCCAAGTTCAATTTCAGCGGAAACGATCAGGGTAAGAAGTTGGAAGTGCTCTCCGGCGGTGAGCGTAACCGTGTTCACCTGGCTATCGCGCTTCGCCAAGGCTCCAACGTTTTGTTATTGGACGAACCTACGAACGATATCGATGTGAACACTCTTCGCGCTCTGGAAGAGGCAATCGAGAATTTTGCGGGTTGTGCCGTCATCATTTCGCACGACCGTTGGTTCCTGGACCGCGTAGCGACCCACATTCTCGCATTCGAGGGTGATTCCCAGGTATACTTCTTCGACGGAAATTTTTCGGAGTACGAGGAGAACAAGCGTCAGCGACTGGGAGATGCCCAGCCGCACCGCATCCGTTATAAATCGTTAGTCCGGGGTTGAACTTTTCACGACCGGTTTTGTTTTGAA
>JBJOMA010000028.1:0-4230 GCA_046052625.1 Bacteroidota bacterium | reverse complement strand
CCGGTCCTAAGAAACTCTTCCTATTGGATGCAATGGCGCTTGTCTACCGGGCGTATTTTGCATTCAGCCAGAATCACCGTATAAATTCCAAGGGTCAGAACACATCGGCCATGTTCGGCTTTACGAATACGCTGTTGGAGGTGCTTAAGAAAGAACAGCCAACCCATATCGCAGTCGTTTTCGATACCGCTGCGCCTACCGCTCGACACGAAGAATTCACGGAATATAAAGCCAATCGACAAGAGATCCCCGAAGATCTCGCCGCCTCCATACCGTATGTCGTAAAGCTGTGTGAAGGATTTAACATACCGGTGCTCGCCATTGACGGATACGAGGCAGACGATATCATCGGTACGCTGGCGCGCAAGGCCGAGGGACAGGGTTTTGAAACTTACATGATGACTCCCGATAAGGACTACGGGCAGCTGGTGGACAAGCACACCTTCATCTACAAGCCGGCGCGGGGCGGAGGGAAGGCGGAGGTGCTCGGGGAGAAGGAAGTTTGTGAGCGCTGGGAGATTGAACGAGTAGAGCAGGTGAAGGACATCCTCGGGCTGATGGGAGACAGCGTGGACAACATACCCGGCATTCCGGGCGTTGGTGAAAAGACGGCCATTTCACTCATCAAGGAATTCGGTTCCATCGAGAACCTACTGGAGAATACCGACCGACTGAAAGGGAAGCTGAAAGAGAAAGTGGAAACACATAAGGCCCTCGCTGTACAGTCCAAGCGGTTGGCGACCATCATCACGGATGTTCCGGTGGAGCTGCATCCGCAAGACCTTTCCATACAGGAATGGAACAAGGAGGCTTTGCGCGAGCTTTTCGCCGAGCTGGAGTTCCGTCGCATGGCTGAGCAATTGGGTTTAGAAGCTCCTACATCCGGTTCCGCAGCTAAACCTGTTCAAACCAAAGCTTCTGCCGGTAAGGCTTCCGGTCAGGGATCCCTTTTTGATACCGAGGAAGAAGCAGCTACGACGGTAGACGAGGTTCCATTACCTCCGGCGCAGCTTCAGACGATCACTGACATCAACCATGATTACAAGGTCGCCGATACGCCGGCCTTGCGTGCGAAACTCATTGCACAGCTTGAAAAAGCAACCACCTACTGTTTTGATACCGAGACGACCGGTCTGGATGCATTGACGGCTGAACTGGTAGGGATGTCGTTTTCCATGGAGCAGCACACGGGATGGTACGTTCCTTTTCCGGAAGACCGTAAGCAGGCCAATGAGATACTGAATGAATTCCTGCCGGTGTTCAACGATGCGCGAAAGACCATCATCGGGCAGAACCTGAAGTATGACCTTACGATCCTTTCTAATTATGGTGTACAACCGGCAGGTAAGCTGTTCGATACCATGATCGCTCATTTCCTGCTTCATCCGGAGATGCGACATAGCATGGATGTATTGTCTGAAACCTACCTCGGTTACTCGCCGGTTTCCATTGAAACACTCATCGGGAAACGCGGCAAGGACCAACTGAGTATGCGGGATGTGCCTACAGAGCAGATCGCCGAATATGCTGCGGAAGATGCCGATGTCACCTTGCAGCTGCACGATGTCTTTTTGCCGAAGCTGGGACAGACGGGCACGATGAAACTGTTCGAAGAGGTGGAGATGCCTTTGGTGCCCGTTTTGACAGATATGGAACAGGAGGGAATCACCCTTGATCCTACCGCACTACGGCAGCTTTCGCAGGAGCTGGCGGCCGACATCTCAAAAGTCGAGAAAGAGATACAGGAGCAGGCCGGCCGTGCTTTCAACGTATCTTCTCCCAAGCAGGTAGGTGAAGTGTTGTTCGATCAACTGAAGATCGTCGAGAAGCCTGTCAAAACTAAGACAGGTCAGTATTCCACCGCTGAGGACGTCTTGAGCAAACTTGAAAACAAACATCCGGTAGTCCGTCAGATCCTCGAATACCGCGAACTGGTGAAGCTCAAGAACACGTATGTAGACGTATTGCCGGAATTGATCAATCCTAAAACAGGTCGCATCCACACGACGTTCAATCAGGTGGTCGCAGTTACGGGACGTCTGAGCTCCGACAATCCGAATCTCCAGAACATTCCGATCCGGACCGCCCGTGGCCGTGAGATTCGTAAGGCATTTGTTCCCCGTGACAAGGATCATGTATTGCTCTCAGCCGATTACTCCCAGATCGAGTTACGCATCATCGCGGAATTAAGCGGCGACAAGGGCATGCTGGAGGCGTTCCGTAGCGGTGAGGACATCCATGCCGCCACGGCCTCAAAAGTATACGGGGTTGCATTGCCGGAAGTAACTGCTGACATGCGTCGCAACGCCAAGATGGTCAACTTCGGCATCATCTATGGAATCTCTGCATTCGGTCTGGCCGATCGGTTGAATATCTCCCGGACGGAAGCAAAGACCATCATCGAGAGCTATTTCAAGCAATACGGTGCCGTAAAGGATTATATGGATGCCAGCATCGAGCAAGCCCGCAAGAAAGGATATGTCGAAACGATACTTGGAAGGAGGCGGTACCTGCGCGACATCAATTCCGCGAACGCAACTGTCCGTGGGTTCGCTGAGCGCAATGCGATCAATGCGCCCATCCAGGGCAGCGCGGCCGATATGATCAAGATCGCCATGGTGCGGATACATGACGACCTGCGCCGAATGAAAATGAAATCACGGATGGTGCTGCAAGTGCATGACGAACTCGTGTTCGACGCCTACCGCTCAGAGTTGAAGGAGTTGGAGGAGCTGGTGGCTGACCGCATGAAGCACGCACTGACACTGAACGTGCCGATAGAAGTGGGTATGGGAAGCGGTAAGAACTGGCTGGAAGCCCACTGATCCCGGTACTACCCAGTAAAGATTACGCTAGTCTTTTTTGAAAAAGAAGGATAGAGACTGACGCGTTGAGCGGAAATCAGTAATTGAACCTGAATTTCAGCCCTCCATGGATGGATGGACGGATGTAGAAATTTTCATCCGTAAAATTCAAAAAGACGGTATCGGTGCCGGGATTGGTCGGCGAAGGAAGAGTATCGATTCTCCAGTAATCGGTACGAACGACAGAAGCTGCACGCAATCCGACTCCGTAATAGAATTCCAGGCTGAAAGTCTTGCTCAGAGGATATATCTTGCCCCACAGGAATTCGAAACCGAACTTGGAACGTTGACGCTCCAGAAAGATCCCTTCGGACTCTTCGTTCACGTCGTATTTGTTCTTGAACATCTGAGGCTCGAAAGCAAGGGACTTGTAGATGAGTGCCGGTGATACGTAATCCTGCCATTTCGTTAGCAGTGATTTTTTCTTGTAGAATTTCAAACCCAGTCGACCGCTAAAGCCGCTTTCATAGAAATAAAGCGAGTTTGTCCAAGATTGGGACTGCTTGGCCAGAAAACTGTTGCTGCGAATGGGTCCTCCGTTGATTTCGATACTGATTCTTGGCGCTACGAAGCGCTCAATTCCGAAATTCACTTCGTTGGTAGCTGTCAGCGTCAGGTTGCAGTTGATGGCATTCTTACGGTAAGCCGTATCCAGTTCCTGCGAGTAGGAAGGCAAACCGCTCATTATCAGCGATATGATAGAAATAAAAACGATGCGTCCGGCCACTGTCTTGTTCAACGCAAAAAAGGTGATAAAGTATGCACAAAAATAAAACGTCCCGGCGAATGACCGGGACGTTTATGCCAGAAGGAATCAACAATCAATCGCTGACAACGATACGACGGATGTGGTGTTTGTCACCCACTGTCACATCGACCATATAAATGCCATTGGACGAAATGGTAAAAGGAATCTCATACAAGTTGGGAGACAGCACTTCGTCAGAAACTTCCTGTACGAGTCGTCCGGCCATATCCAGTACATTGATGCGGACCCGTTGGGTGGAGTTGATCTTGAACTGGACGGTGGTGGAACCGGTGGTAGGATTCGGATACAAGCCGAAGCCGGTGGTCACCTCGTCGATCTCGTCGGCATTATTGGGCGTGCCGATGATCTCGAAGTCGTCGATGTAGGTATTGTTTCCGCGGTCGCTCGTATTCTGGAACTTGATGCGGACGTTCGTGCGCGGACTGATACCGTTCAGGTTGATACTGTCGCGGCGCCATTGAGTGGTAGTCGGAGTGAAGCCGGTGTTGGAAACGTAATTGGTCACGGTTGCAAGCGTGGAGCCCGACTTCTGATAGGAGGTGGGAGTCCAGGTTTCGCCGCAGTTCGGACTGGTGAAGATGCGCAACAGGTCCGTTG
>JBJOMA010000027.1:0-10776 GCA_046052625.1 Bacteroidota bacterium | reverse complement strand
ACTTGATAGTCAGACTGATCCGACGGTCCGGGCGGATTTCACTCGGAATCTGGAAGGTGGCACCACCTACACGGCGGCTTTTCACTTCCACAGTTGGCGTCAGGTTGGTCATCGCCCGCTTCCATACTTCCAGTCCGTTCTCCTTGGTCTTGTCCTCAATTTTGGCAATGGCATCGTAGAAGATGGCGTAGGCGGTGTTCTTACGACCGGAGTACATCATCATATTCACGAAACGTGTTACCATCGTGTCGTTGAACTTCGGATCAGGGAGCAGAATGCGCTTCTTCGGTTTAGTCTTACGCATGGAATCTGGCGGATATTACTGGGTTACTGGTATTCAGTTTATTGATTACTTCTTTTTGGCAGGAGCGGCTGCACCGGCTTTCGGACGCTTGGCGCCGTACTTCGAACGCTGCTGCTTACGGCCGTCTACACCGGCGGTGTCCAACGAACCACGTACGATGTGGTAACGCACGCCCGGCAGGTCCTTTACACGACCTCCGCGGATCAGCACGATCGAGTGCTCCTGCAGGTTGTGTCCCTCACCCGGAATGTAAGCCGTTACCTCGAACTTGTTCGTCAAACGCACACGGGCGACCTTACGCATGGCCGAGTTCGGCTTTTTAGGCGTAGTCGTGTATACACGCGTACACACACCGCGACGCTGCGGACAGGAAGTAAGTGCAGGCGACTTACTCTTATCGATCAGTTTCTCACGTCCGTTGCGGACTAACTGGGAGATTGTTGGCATTCCGGGTTATTCTTTCGAGTTAATCTTCAGTCAATTAGGCGTTTTTCGCCTTATTTTAGGGAACGCAAAGGTACCAAAAGGATACTATTTACCAAAACCTGTTGAAAAAATATTTCAAACAGAATCAGCCTTCGCGGGGGCTTGACAGCGAAAATCCGTCAAATTTCGAGGTTTGTAATTCCCCTTTTGCTAACTACCTGAAAATCAGTAATAAAAAATAGCGCCCGGTAAATTCCGGGCGCAGATTCATTTTATTGAAATACAGCAGGTTATGCAACCCTAAGTCGGTTCACATTCGATTTTTCAAACTTATCCCTGGCATAAGTGAGTGTCAGTCGAAACTCCTTCACCTGCTTGCCGGTCGGTAGCTCATACATCGCATCCAAAAGGATAGCCTCGCAGATGGAACGCAGCCCGCGAGCCCCCAGCTTGAATTCGAAGGCCCGATCCACGATGAAATCCAAAACTTGCTTTTCCACCTCCAACTTCACCCCTTCCAGCTGGAACAGCTTTTCGTACTGCTTCATCAAGGCGTTCTTCGGCTCTGTCAGTATGGAACGCAACGTGTCCTTGTCCAGCGGATTAAGGTGCGTCAGCACCGGCAGACGACCGATCAGCTCGGGAATCAGGCCAAAAGACTTCAGGTCGGCCGGACTTATATATTGCAGATAGTTCGACCGGTCGACCGTATCTTTTTCTTTAGAGCTGGAATAACCGATCGCATGGGTCTCCAGACGGCGGGCGATCTTCTTATCGATCCCGTCAAACGCCCCTCCGCAGATGAACAGGATGTTCGTCGTATCGATACTGATCATCTTCTGCTCGGGATGCTTACGTCCTCCCTGGGGCGGAACATTTACCGTAGATCCTTCCAAGAGCTTCAGCAACGCCTGCTGGACGCCCTCGCCGCTCACATCGCGGGTGATGGAAGGATTATCACCCTTCCGGGCGATCTTGTCGATTTCATCGATGTACACTCCGCCCCGCTCCGCAGCCGCCACGTCATAGTCGGCCGCCTGTAACAGGCGGGTAAGGATGCTTTCCACGTCTTCTCCTACATAGCCGGCCTCTGTCAGGACCGTCGCATCAGCGATGCAGAAAGGCACGTTGAGCATCTTGGCGATCGAACGCGCCAACAAGGTCTTACCGGTACCGGTCTCCCCCACCAAAAGGATATTCGACTTCTCGATCTCGATATCGTCCTGCTTCTTGATCTTGCTGGAAATCCGCTTATAGTGGTTGTAAACGGCGACGGCCAGCACTTTCTTCGCCTCGTCCTGTCCGATGACGTACTGATCCAGAAACTTCTTGATTTCCGTCGGCTTCAGCAGCGTAAGATGAGAATTGATGGACGTTTTGAGACGGCTGTTCATCTCATCGCTCAGGATGCCTTGTGCCTGACCAATGCACTGGTCACAGATATGACCGGTGATACCGGCGATCAGCACATAGGTCTCACTCTTGTCGCGGCCGCAAAAAGAGCACTTGATTTCTTTGGAATTCTTCATGGTACTGGTTGGCCTGCAATACTATCAGTAATGCAGAAGATATACAAAGGTAAGGGTGTTACCCCAACTTATTTGGCGAATCAGTTCAAAAAAGCAGAAAAAAAGGGAATTCACGCTGTAAATCAAGCATTCCGAAATGCGGAAAATTCCGTAAAAACAAAGGTCCGACGTCCCGCATGACGGAACTGTCGGACCCGATAGCTAAAAACCGGTTTTAGGCCTTCTTACGCGTAAGGACTTCATCGATCATTCCGTAGGACTTCGCCTCATCGGCCGTCATCCAGTAGTCACGGTCGGAATCCTTCCATACTTTCTCATACTCCTGACCGCTATGGGACGCGATGATTTCGTACAGCTCCTTCTTCAGTTTCTGGATCTCACGTGCGGTGATCTCGATGTCGGAAGCTTGTCCTTCGGCTCCGCCCAGTGGCTGGTGAATCATGATCCGGGAATGCTTCAAGGCCGCACGCTTACCCTTTTCGCCGGCGCACATCAGGACGGCAGCCATGGAAGCCGCCATGCCGGTGCAGATGGTGGCAATGCTCGGCTGGACGAACTGCATGGTATCGTAAATGCCCAGTCCCGCATACACGGAGCCGCCCGGACTGTTCATATAGATCTGAATGTCCTTCTTGGCGTCCACCGACTCCAGGAAAAGCAACTGCGCCTGGATGATGTTCGAAACGTAATCGTTTATACCGACACCGAGGAAGATGATGCGGTCCATCATGAGACGCGAGAACACGTCCATGGTGGCGATGTTCAACTGGCGCTCCTCGATGATCGTAGGTGAAATGTAATCGTTTCGTACAGCCGACACGAAACTGTCGACCGTGGTACTGCTGATACCGCGATGCTTCACGGCATACTTGCGGAACTCGTCGTGGAAATTCATGGATGATTGGAATTGGATAGATTAAGACGATGAAACAGGTGAAAATGTTTCGGAAACCCGAAGGTAAACACAGCCGGCCCCGTTCCGTCCATGAGCAAAGTCATTTTTCAACACTCTTTGAGCGAAGGAAAGTGCAGGAAATGAAACGAGGGATCTCCTGCCGGAAACCCCTCGCCTTGTCATTCAGTTGACCCGTCTTTTCAGTGATGGTGCTCGAGTTCGTGCGCCGTCTTCTCGTTCATACGGGATACGAAGTCGTCATAGGCCAATTCCTTGGTATCCAGCTTCACCGTCTTCTTCAGGTATTCGAATACCTTTCCTTCCCGCAGCGTCCGCTCGAACCGCTCGTAGTTCCCTTCTTCCATCAGGTAGCGGTTAGACATATCCTCGACTTTGGCGTCGTCCATGTCATAAATACCGTACTGCGCGAATTGCTGGCGCATCATGGCGCGAGAGGCGTTACGGATCTCTTCCTCCTGTAACACCAGGTTCTGCTCGGCAGCGATCTGAGAAAGAATCAGGTTCCAGCGAAGATCCTCCGCCATGTGATAATACTGATGATCGAACTCTTGGTCGTCCATGGGCTTCTCCGAATTAGCCCTGACCATCCGCTTCAGGAAATCGTCAGGCAGTGGAATCGTGGTAGATTCCAGCATGGAGTTGCGGAGGTCTTTCTTGAGTTTGCGGTCGCTCTCACGCTCGAAATAAGAGGCGATTCCTTCTTTCACCTTCTCCCGGAACTCTTTTTCCGTAGTGACGGTTCCTGCCTCGTATAGCTTGTCGAACAACTCCTGGTTAAGGTCCGCCTGTTCGATCTTGGAAACCGTCATGACCGTGAACCGGTAATTCGCATGCAACGAGGGGTGGTCCTTGCCGATCTTCAGCATGGCAGCCACTTCCACTTCGTTGCGGATGGCTTTCATGGGATTATAATCGACCGTATCACCTTTCTTCAGTCCGATGAACGGCTTACGGTCTTTTACTTCCGGCATGCGGTCGATGGCAAGCGTAGTGGTCGTCTTGGTGCCGCCTTCGCGGATGTTCCCTTCGGCATCCAGCTCGTTGAATTCGCCGTAGAGGATACTGGTCTCTTCGGACGCTTCCGGATTGGAAAACTTGCCGTAACGACGACGGATATCATTCACGTCCTCGTCGATCATCTTTTCGTCGACCTTGACGGTATAGTAAGGAGTCTTTCCCTTGGGAAGCCCGACCGTGAATTTCGGCGCCAGACCGATCTCGTACATGAATTCAAAATCGCGACCTTCCTCCAGGATCAACTCTGTTTCCCCTTTCTTGGGAAGGGGCGAACCCAGGATCTCGATCTTATTATCGAAGATGTATTTGCTCAGGTTCTCGGTGACCATCTTGTTGAGCTCCTCCAGCATCACGGAACTTCCGTACATCTTGCGGATCATGCCGACTGGAACGTGACCGGGGCGGAAACCCGGTACGCTGGCGGTTTTCGCATATTTCTTGATGACCGTATTCACCTGGTCCTGGTAGTCGGCAGGCTGCAGTTGGATCTTGATGACGGCTGTTAAATCGTCGTGCTGGTGTTTGGAGATGTTCATCGTTGCCGAAGGCGGTTTTTTTAAGCTTTTTGAACAAAAAAATGCATTTAGTGCGGTCGAAGGGACTCGAACCCCCACGGATTGCTCCACCAGATCCTAAGTCTGGCGCGGCTACCAATTACGCCACGACCGCGCACTTCCCGATTTTTTGGGAGCGCAAAGGTACGGTTTTTCGGGAAGACAGGAAAGGGGTTGCGGGTTGCGGGTTGCGGGTTGCGGGTTGCGGGGCGTGTTTGCCGAAGGAGGATTGCAGTGACCGGGTTGTGGACGGGTCCTCTTGGAACCAGCAACCTGGAACTAGCAACTCTGAATTCAGCAGTCGAGCGTCCCCCCTCATTCCTTACCTTCGCGGCATGATGACCATCGATCCGAAGGAGATGAAAACAGGGCTTTTCCACAGCTATATGCTGTCTGCCATCGCCCCCAGACCCATCGCGTTCGCAAGCACCGTCGACAAAGACGGCAAGCCCAATCTTTCTCCCTACAGCTTCTTCAACGCGTTCGGAAGCCGCCCTCCGATCCTCGTATTCTCCCCTGCCCGGAGGGTCCGGGACAATACCATCAAGCATACGCTCGAGAACATCTATGAAACAAAAGAAGTAGTGATCAACGTCGTGAACTATGCCATGGTTCATCAGATGTCACTCTCGTCTACCGAATACCCGAAAGGCGTCAACGAATTCGAGAAAGCGGGCTTTACAGCCCTGGCATCCGACATCGTACGGCCTTTTCGCGTAAAAGAATCTCCGGCCCAGTTCGAATGCAAGGTGCTGAATGTGATCGAGACCGGCACGGAAGGTGGCGCAGCCAACCTCATCATCTGCGAGGTCGTCCGTATGCACATCGACGAAGCCGTGCTGGATGCAGACAAAAAGATTGATCCGGAGAAGATCGACCTGATCGGCCGGATGGGAGGTGAATGGTACTGCAGGGCATCCGGCAGCGCACTGTTCCAGGTCGCAAAACCGCTTTCGACTCCGGGCATCGGTGTGGACCGTCTGCCGCACGCCATCAAGAACAGCAGCGTCCTCACCGGAAATAATCTCGGTCAGTTGGGCAACCATCCGGACTTCCCTTCCGAAGCACAGGTACTTGAGACCTCCTCAAAGGACTACATTAAAGAGCTGCGCACCCGCTTCGGTCATGATCCGAAGCTATTTGAGCTAAGACTGCACGAGCTTGCCAAAGCACTTCTCGAACGCAACGAAGTGGAAGCTGCGTGGAGAGTCCTGCTTTGTAGCAAATAGAGTTAGTCGGCGGTCAGCAGTTTGCAGTCTGCAGTTCCCGGTTTGCAGTTTTCAGTTTTCAGTTTTCAGCCGGTAACTCGCAATCCGCAACCCGCAACCCGCACCTTAGTAACGAGCAGTCGGGATTCTTAATTTTTAATTCTGCATTCTGTATTCCGCATTCAATTCCCCATTACTTCTCCCCTTGCCTTCAACAGCGACTTATGCGAGGAATAGATTTCACGATAGACATTCATCAGCGTGGAGGCTTCATACTCCTTGATGTCGTGCTCCTGCAAAAGCGTCAACGTGTTCGCAGTCATTCGCTCCAACTCCGTCTTATTCGCTTGCAACCGCCTGTTCAGTTCGGATTCTGAGCCATTCTCTCCTGCCTCCAACAACTGATAGAAAGCATCTTCCCTATCCCTGAGTTGCGACAGCAGTCCGAACAGCCGGTCGTTGGCAGAGTCCGAAAGCTCTTTAAGATTATGACGGATGTCCTTGAGCGACTTGGCCGCGTGCACACAATTGCGCAACGCAGCGACCAACCGGTTCAGACGGTCCGTTTCCTCCAGCGTCAGCTCTTCGCGCAACAGATCCGCACACGTCTCCAGCAATTCTCCTTGCTGTTGCTTCAGTTGGCGGTAGTCTTCGATGAAGGGCACCGCCCGGGACCACTTTTTGAATCTCTCGGCAAATCCCGACCTCCGTCTTTTTTGATCGACAGAGATGCCTAATGCCTTGCGGTTAAGTAGTACGGTACGATGAAAAAGATCGATCGCACCTTCCCTGACCAGCTGCAAACGGTCATCGGAGTAAAGATCTTCACTGCTGAAACCGCCCTCGAACGGACCCGGTCGTCCTGGACGGATGAACCTTTCCAGAAGTTCTGCAAACCGCCCAAGGAAGGGGTAACATAAAACCACCGAAATGAGGTTGACCACACTCTGAAAGGCGACGAGTGTCATCAGCGGATCATCCGGAAACAGAAAATCACGAATCAGCTTTACCAACGGAAACAACAGCACCGCCCCAGCCACCGTTGACAGCACATTGAAGACGAAATTACCCCAGGCAAACCGCCGCTTGTCGGCAGAACCGCTCACAGAACCGAAGAGCAGCTTAATGGCTGTTCCGATTTCGGACCCTACCACAGCAGCAGCCGCATGCTCCAGAGGAATCGCATGAGCATGTAAAGCGGAAAGCAATATCGCCATCATGGCGAAACTGGACTGGATGATGCCGGTCACGATGAAGCCGACGAAGACAAAAACATATGGGTTGTATCCCGAAAAGCGGGTGAATAAGGCGAGCATGTTCTCTGCGGACAATGAAGCTTTCATATAGGCAAGTCCTATGAAGAGCAACGCAAAAGAAACCAGGAACTCCGACCACGACTTCAACGCAGTCCTTCGCCCGAAGAATAGAAGGCCGACCAGCGATACGGCAAGAACAGGATACGCCAATGCGTCAATATCGAAGCGAAAACCCAGCAAGGCGATGACCCAGCTGTCGAGCGTGGTACCGAAATTGGAGCCCAATACGACCGCCATAGCGTTCCGCAAAGGCATGACACCTGCACCGACGAACGAAAGCGTCATCAGTAAAACGACAGAGCTGCTTTGCAATATTGCCGTGACCGCAGCACCTCCGATGATCGCACGGAGCCTGCTTTCAGTCTGCCGCTGAAGAAATTTCTTGAATGGCCTACCGGTCAGCTGCCGGACCGATGCCTCCAGCAAACGGAGTGAATAAATGAAAATGGCCAAACCGCCCAGAAAATGCCAGATGGCCAAGGAGAAAGTCACGGTTTAAAGTACGTTGAACGGAATCGAGCGGACTATGAGAAATATCATCTGAAGTAATACTCCGAAAAAGAAAAGGCTGCCCGGATCAGACAGCCCCACAACGAAAAAGGAAATACGATCAGCTTTTTACGAGCGTCACCCGATAAACGGAGCTGTCCGAAGGCAAGGTATTGTTGTATTCGACTTCTTCATAAATGAATGTATTGGCATCCAGTTGCAGGATGTTCAGATCCGCTTCATTGGCTCCCGGATCAAGGATCAACATGTTCTGGTTGTTTCCAAAGGCCCAAGTTCCGGTCTCAATGATCTGAGGATTTGCAGGATCGCATTTGGAAGGACCTTCGTCGATAGTATAGTTATAATCCGTGGAAAAAGTGAAAATATCATCCAGCTCACAAGGCGCGAAATAGGCCGTGGTCATATTCACGCCATTTTCCAGAAACGTGGTCAGTCTCCAGCCATGATCCGTCAGCAATTGCAATCTCGTACGGGCGGGAGTCGTATCCGAGGAGTCGTCTTTGTTACAGGCCGAAAGACCCGAGAGCACGATCCCCGAAAGGAGCAACGACAGGATTCTTGAAAGATTCTTCATGACAGTTTTATGATTTTTTTACTGAAGCGAATTTAGCTTTTTTTACAAATCGGAACGAACCCGAATTAACACACTTAAGAATCGACTGGTGTATCAACCAAGCAGCGACCTGACCTTGTCCACAGCGGCCTGCAAACCTTCCGGCTTCTTCCCTCCTGCTGTAGCATAGAACGGTTGTCCGCCGCCACCGCCCTGCACCTCCTTGGCCAGCTCGCGAATCATCGTTGTCGCGTTCAATCCACGGGAAGTCACCAGGTCATCGGAGATGATCAGCGAAAGGAACGGCTTGCCGTCAATCACGGCAGCCGCAAGGAAGACAAGGTCATTGAACTGATTCCGCAGCTCGAAAGAGAGATCTTTGATGGCATCGGCCGAGGGCAGATCGACCGTACGTGCGATCAACCGGATACTGTTATGAATCTCAGCACCGGCGATCAACTCACCCTTTAACGCTCTGGCCTTTTGTGCAACGAGTCCGTCGACAGTAGCTCGTAAAGTAGCGTTCTCCTCCAGTAGCGAATTGACTTTTTCTACGACATCCTTGTGCTTAAGAAGCTCTTGAAGACTTTCCAGCTTCGCCATGGCCGCTTGGTAATATGCCTCCGCAGCGGAAGCCGTGATGGCTTCGACACGACGTACGCCTGCTGCGACTGCGCCCTCTGAGACGATCTTGAAGAGTCCAATCTCACCCGTCCGGGAGACGTGCGTACCTCCGCAGAGTTCACGCGAATAAGAAGGATCGAACGTGATGACACGAACGAATTCGCCGTATTTCTCCCCGAACAACGCCGTAGCTCCCATCTCCATGGCCTGCCCAACGGGAACGTTGCGCTGCTCATCCAAGGCGATGTTCTCGCGTATCTTACTGTTGACCATGCGCTCGATGGCGGCGAGCTCTTCGTCCGTCACCTTTGCGAAGTGGGAGAAATCGAAGCGGGTGACCGCATCGTTAACAAGCGAACCTTTCTGATTCACATGCGTGCCCAACACCTGCTTAAGCGCACTGTGCATCAGATGGGTAGCGGAGTGGTTATTCGAGATGGCAGCACGCCGCGACCCGTCGACCTCCGCATGGAAGGTGACCATCGGATCCTCAGGCAACCGGTCGCATAGATGCACGATCAGGTTGTTCTCCTTACGGGTATCGGTGATGCGCAGACGCTGGCTTCCTGCAACCAGCTGACCGGTATCGCCGACCTGTCCGCCGCTCTCGGCATAGAACGGTGTGCGGTTCAACACAAGCTGGTAACTCGCCTTGCCTTTGCTGGTGACCTTACGGTATTTGATGAGTTCCGCCTCGCACGAGAGTTCATCATAACCCACGAATTCAACGGCATCTTCCCCGCTGCGAAGCACCACCCAGTCATCGGTATCGACGACTGCCGCTGAACGGGATCGCTCCTTCTGCGCATTCAGGCAGCGCGAAAACTCGTCCATGTCCACATCCAGGCCCTTCTCACGCGCCATGAGTTGCGTAAGGTCTATTGGGAAACCGTAGGTATCATATAATTCGAACGCGAATGTGCCTTCCACTTTCTTGTTTCCGTGCTCTTCGAACTTACGGATGCCGGTTTCCAGCGTGCGCAGGAACGCCGCTTCCTCCTCGTGGATGACACGCATGACGAAATCCTGCTGCGCCTTTAGCTCGGGGAACACGTCCTTGAGCTGCTCGGCCAGGATCGGCACCAGCTTGTTGAGGAACGGCTCCTTGAAATCCAGGAAGGTGAACCCGTAACGGACAGCTCGGCGCAGGATACGACGGATGACGTAGCCGGCTTTATTATTAGAAGGCAATTGCCCGTCAGCGATGGCGAAAGCGATGGCACGGATGTGGTCCGACATCACACGCATGGCGATGTCTGTCTTCTCCGCTGCACCGTATTTCACGCCGCAGCGCGCAGCGATGAACTGGATCATCGGCTGAAACACATCGGTATCATAGTTGGAGGTCTTTCCCTGCATAGCCATGCACAACCGTTCGAAGCCCATGCCGGTGTCGACGTGACGGGCTGGAAGCGGCTCCAGGGATCCGTCCGCCTTGCGGTTGAACTCCATGAATACGTTGTTCCAGATTTCGATCACCTGCGGATGACTTGCATTCACCAGCGCCTTGCCATCGACCTTTGCACGTTCCGCATCGGAACGCAGGTCGACGTGAATCTCGGTGCAAGGTCCGCACGGACCGCTGTCACCCATCTCCCAGAAGTTATCTTTCTTATTGCCGCGCAGGATGCGGTCTTCAGCTATCAGCGCTTTCCAACAGTCGTAGCTCTCCTGGTCGAACGCCAGTTTCTCTTTGGCATCCCCTTCGAACACCGTCACATACAGACGGCCTTTATCCATCTTATAGACGTCCGTCAACAACTCCCAGCTCCAGGCGATGGCTTCCTTCTTGAAATAATCACCGAAGGACCAGTTACCA
>JBJOMA010000026.1:0-5545 GCA_046052625.1 Bacteroidota bacterium | reverse complement strand
CGCAATGTCGGGGCTCATTCGAAGGAAGTACGATGAATGGATCAAGCCGGCATTACCGTGGACCTTCTTCAGCATCATGATACTTGGTACCGGTATACTGATGGGAGCGGCCTGGGCTTATGAATCACTCAGCTTCGGCGGCTTCTGGGCATGGGACCCCGTTGAAAACGCTTCGCTAGTACCCTGGATGACTGTCGTTGCACTCGGTCACGTACTGCTCATTTATCGTCACCGCGGACGGGCGCTGTGGTCGGCGTTTGTGCTGGCCACACTCACGTTCTTTTTCATCCTATATTCCACGTTCCTCACCAGAAGCGGCATCCTTGGCAATTCGTCCGTTCACGCCTTTACGGATCTCGGAATGTCCGGTCAGCTGTTGGTCTACATGGCTTTCTTTTCAGTGCTGGCAGCCGTACTTCTTATCAAACGCAGAAAAGAAATACCGACTGTCCCCGATGAAGAACACTTGACTTCCCGCGAATTCTGGATGTTCATAGGAGTCCTCGTTCTGGTCTTGGGATGCCTTCAGATCACTTTCACCACCTCCCTGCCTGTCATCAACAAGGTATTCGGAAGCAAGTTGGCGCCTCCGGCCGACCTGATCGACCATTACAACCGTTGGCAGGTTCCCGTAGCCATATTCATCAGCCTGCTCATCGGCGTGACTCAGTATATGCGTTACAAGGAGAACAATCCGCGGGAGATCGCTCAGAAACTGGCCATTCCTTTCCTGGTGAGCGCTCTGCTTACCGGCGTATCCGTATTCTGGCTGGGTACGTTCCGTATCCATTACTACATCCTGTTTTTCGCATCCGCCTTTGCGGCAGTATGTAATCTTGACTTCCTGCTGAAGCGCATCCGTAGCGGTTTTTCCAAGACAGGTTCCACAATCGCACACATCGGTATGGCCCTAATACTGATGGGCGCACTGGTATCGAACGGGAAACAGCAAGTCATCTCCCGGAATGTCAAAGCGATCGATCTCGGAAAGGACTTTCCGAATAACGAAAATATCATGATCGAAGCCCAATCGGATACACTGCCGATGGGCGATTACTTCGTAACGTATTCCGGCAAGGAAAAAGAAGGCTATCACCTCTACTTCAATATCGACTATTTCAAAGTCAATGAAAGCTCAGGCGAAAAGGAGAAAGCCTTCCGGCTGCGCCCGATGGTACAGTTGAACGAACGGATGGGGAACGTCGCAGAGCCGGCAACACGACACTTCATTGACAAGGACATCTATACGCATGTCACCTATGCTGACACCGAAGACAAGAAAGAAGATTCCACCGAATATCAGCCGGCAAAAGAACACCTTCTTGCAGTCGGGGATACATTTTTCACGAGCAACAGCTATGTGATCCTTCAGGGACTGAAAAAAGACCTGGACAAGGGCAAATACCATCTGGGCGAAAAAGATGTCGCAGTCAGCGCTATTCTGACCGTGGAAGACCTTAATAAAAAGCGTCAGACCGTAGAGCCGGTTTTCCTGATCCGGGATCTCTCCATCTATACACTCCCTGCATCGGTGGACGATCTGGGATTGAAATTCGAATTCGACCAGGTCGATCCGAAGACCGGTAAGATCCGGATCGTTCACATGGAGCGAAAATCCAACAAGAAGGAATTCATCATCATGAAGGCGATCGTATTTCCCGGCATCAATATCCTTTGGACCGGTTGTCTGCTGATGATCATCGGCACCGTCATGGCGATCCGACAACGATTAAGAAACCTCCGTTCTACCGGAACCGGAAAGATCGCTGAATGAAAATAACTCTGATCGGGTCCGGCAACATCGCCAGTCATCTGGGCGAGGTCTTTAAAAGGGCCGGGCACCGTATTGTACAAGTCAGCGGCAGCAACCCCTCAACGGTCCGGCAGTTAGCCCGAAGACTCGGTTCGGAAGCCGTGGATTCGGTCACTGCATTAAGCAACAAGACGGACCTCGTCGTCATCGCCGTTCCAGACCGTGCAATAGGAAAAGTAGCTGCGGCATTACATTTGAACGGAACTACGGTCGTACACACTTCGGGTACCGTACCGCTGGATATTTTCCCTGTTCATTTGAAAAATGTCGGCATCTTCTACCCCGTACAGACCTTAACACGAGGAACAAAAGTACGTTTTCGTGAGATTCCGATATGCATCGAGGCACGCTCAAATAAGGCACGCACCTTGTTGCACAATCTCGGCGAAAGCATATCTGATTCGGTGGTTGATATCGAGTCCGAAGACCGGCTCCGATTGCACCTTGCAGCGGTCATCGTAAATAACTTCAGTAACCATCTTTTCCATATCGCAGAGCAGCTGGTCGAATCGCACGGACTTGATTTCAAACTGCTTCACCCGTTGATACGTGAGACGGCACGTAAAGCGACATTGATCAGTCCCGGAGCCGCCCAGACGGGACCGGCACGCAGAGGCGATACAGCCGTCATCAAAAAACATCTTTCGCTGCTCGGAAAACGGACCCGTAATGCGGAAATTTACCGGATGCTCACTGACAGCATCGAAGCTACCAACGGTCCAAGGCTTTGAAAAGGCAATTCGACATGGAACGAAACTACAAACAGCTACTCAACGACGTAAAAGCGTTCGCTTTCGATGTGGATGGCGTTATGACCGACAGCTCGCTGATCGTCCTATCCGGAGAGCTGCACCGCATCATGAACATCCGTGACGGCTATGCACTTCACGAAGCGGTGAAAGCCGGTTATCCGGTCATCGTAATTTCCGGGGGGCATTCCGAAAGCGTACGGGAGCGGCTGTCAAAACTGGGCGTTCAGGAAATACACCTGGGCGTAAAAGACAAGACCAGTACTCTTAAAGAAGTCCTCGGGAAGCAAGGGCTGAACATGGAATCGGTCGCCTACATGGGCGACGATCTTCCTGACTACGAGGTGATTCGTCTTGCGGGTCTGCGTGCCTGCCCGCAGGATGCCGTTCCTGAAATCAAAGCCCTCTGTCACTATGTATCGCCTGTTCCCGGAGGCAAAGGCTGCGTACGGGACCTTATCGAACAAGTAATGCGCGTACAAGGAAAATGGCCTTATCAATTCTCTTCACCGGACGCTGACTGATGCTCACCTACCTTCGACTGATCCGTGTTCCCAACCTTGTGTTGTTAGCGCTCACCTTTTATCTGGTGAGGCATTGTATCGTACTGCCCGCCTT
Organism: Bacteroidota bacterium; assembly: GCA_046052625.1. GTDB lineage: Bacteria > Bacteroidota > Bacteroidia > AKYH767-A > 2013-40CM-41-45 > Pollutiaquabacter. Next base: position 2,365 of record JBJOMA010000026.1, on the reverse strand, counting down.
TCAGGTGGAATACAATAACACGGGCAATTATCCGGTCCACCTTTCAGATTTCCGTTTCATGCTGCTTACCGCTGCAACGCTGTTGGTTGCTGCTGCCGGCTATATCATCAATGAAGTATTCGATGTTACCGCAGATGCCGTGAACCGACCGGGAACCAATCCGTTCGAGTCCCGCCTGAGCAAAGGATCCGGCAGAACCGCATTTTATATTTTAGGAACTGCAGGAGCAGTGATGGGCTTCGTTGCAGGAGCAGATGTACCCGCACCGGCGATACGACTCATTCATGCGTTTTCAGTCCTCTCACTCTGGATGTACTCTTCGTACTACAAGCGTCGTTTACTTTCCGGAAACCTGCTGATCGCCTTACTATCTGGACTGGCGGTTATCCTGACGGGGCTGTATGAAACCGCCTTCTACCCGAACATGCAGGTATTGTTACCCTTCTCCGTCTTCGCATTCATGGTATCACTCGTACGTGAAATCATCAAAGACATGGAAGACCTGGACGGAGATGAACGGATGCAATGCAAGACCTTGCCGATAAGGTTCGGCATCCGCACATCAAAAGCGCTAGTTCTTTCTCTCCTTGCCAGCACTGTAGCGCTTCAGACATGGCTGTTACATACATGGTTTGCGGACAGCACTGTCGTCACCTGGTGGAACGTCCTTCTGTTGTTCGCCCTGCCGCTGGCAGGCCTCGGATACCTGATCGCGACCGGAGAAAGCTCGAAGGATTACCATTTCGCCAGCCTTTATACGAAGGGTTATATGTTGCTGGGAATACTTTCCATTCTCCCATTCTGGTATTATTTCCTTCGCTGACCGATGTCACTACCACCATTCCGTAAAATCATACTCGGCTCCGGCTCTCCACGAAGAAAACAACTGTTGGAGGGTCTGGGATGGCCGATAACGGTTCATACGAAAGAGTTGGACGAAATATTTCCTGAGCATCTGACGGAAGCGAATATCCCCTTGCATCTTGCCGAACTTAAAGCGATGGCATTCGATCAGGAATTGAAGCAGGACGAACTGTTGATCACAGCCGATACGATTGTCTGGCTGAATGGAAAAGTGCTTGGAAAGCCGATCGATGAAAATGATGCAAAGCGGATGCTATCCGTATTACAGAACAACACGCATCAAGTGTTCACCGGTGTCTGTCTTACATTCGACGGAAGAAGACATTGTTTCAGTGTAAGGACCGACGTCACCTTCGAACCGCTTTCAGCCGAAACCATTGAATCCTATGTAACCCATTACCGGCCGATGGATAAGGCTGGATCCTATGGTGCACAGGAATGTCTGCCTCCGGAAGCTGATCCGCTATCAAAAGAGGAAAAGATATTCCTCGAGCGCATCGGCAAGAAGGAACTTTTCCGCTCCTCACTCGCATCTGATCCGGAACGACTGGTTCCGATGATCAAACGGATCGACGGAAGCTATTTCAACGTAATGGGATTACCGGTAGCGGAACTCTGGGAAGAACTCATCCACTTCAGCAACAGCTATCGATGAAAGGGGCCTACGTCCGTATGCACCTTGCCATTTTCCTTTGGGGCTTCACCGGATTATTGGGAAAATGGATCAAACTCAACGAGGGTATGCTCGTCTGGTACCGGATGTTGATCAGTTCAATCATCCTGTTCATCCTGCTGGCCTACCGAAAAGAACTTCCGCGCCTACCCGGGAAAAAGCTGCTGCACATTGCGAGTATCGGCTTCATTGTCATGCTCCATTGGGTAGCTTTTTTCGGCTCGATCAAACTCTCAAGCATTTCAATCGCCATGATCTGCTTGTCATCCGTTGCACTTTTCACTGCCATCATCGAACCGTTGATCAACAGACAGCCATTCGATTATATGGAAATCGTTTTTTCACTTCTGGCAATAAGCGGAATCGCCACGATCTATTTCTCTGACATGAGCGCACTTGCCGGAATAGTCGCCGGAGTGACCTGTGCGTTCCTGAGCGCCCTTTTCAGCACACTGAACAGACGAATCGCTTCTGATTATCACCCGCTTACAATTTCATTCGTCGAACTGACATCCGGCTGGATGCTGCTCACCCTGTTGTTACCTGTGTACTTTCTTTTTCAACCGACTGAACGTTTCTTTCCTGACCTCGAGGACACCTTCAACCTGTCCATCCTCTCCTTATTCTGTACTGTCCTGACCTGGGTCCTTTCCTTACAGGCATTGAAAAAAGTATCCGCCTTCACGATGGCGTTGGCCTTGAATCTGGAACCGGTGTACGGCATCCTGCTCGCCGTATTTTTCGCCCAAGAGGCATCAATCATTAACGGTTGGTTCCTTTCAGGATCCGGGATCATACTGATGACGGTGATTCTGCACACCCTTTACA
>JBJOMA010000025.1:0-11661 GCA_046052625.1 Bacteroidota bacterium | reverse complement strand
GGACCTTACCGGCATTGATATTTCCAGATTCTTCAAGCATCCGTGGACGGAGCAGGAGAATACTGCTTTCCGTGCCAATATTCAGTCGGGAAATACGGCCACCGGCAGGGCGGTGCTGCTGCGTCCCGACGGAACCGAATTCGCCGGTGTGCTGCTGGCGGATAAGGTGGAACAGGAAGGAAGGACCTTGTTACTGGTCCGCCTGCATCATGCAGCCGTGTATGATTCCCTCCACACGGAGCGCGAGGAAGATTCCGGTGGCGAAGTATTGCGTACCACTTTTACCGACGGCTCCCTGCCCATGGCCATGATCGGTACCGATTACAGGATACGTTCCGCCAACCGGGCGTTCTGTGTAATGCTGGCTTATCGTGAAGGCGAGCTCGACGGTGCGTTCCTTCCCGATCTCCTTCATCCGGGTGACCTCGAGACAGAACGAAAACAACTATCCAGGATCTTCCGCGGAGAAGCGGGGTTATCACGCCGCGAACTGCGCATGGTGAAGCGGACCAACGAATTCATCTGGGTCGGACTGTCTTCTTCGCTCACCCGCGACACGAACGGATCTCCTTCGTTCATCCTGACGCTTGCTGAAAACATTACGCAACGTAAACGGCAGGATCTGGCCGTACGTGAATCCCAGAGCCGTCTAGACAGCATCATCGATTCGAAGGAGTACGGTATCCTTTCCGTAGACCGTCGTCATACCATCCAGCTGATCAATCCCAGACTGGCGGACTTCCTTTTCGGTCTGACCGGAGTGGTCGTCGAGCCGGGTTTTAACCTGCTGGACTTACTACCTGATCCGGTGCGCGAGGAGTACCGCTCCATCCACCAACGTGCATTCGAAGAGGAAGAGTTTTCGATGGAGAAGGAAATTCCGCTTGCGACGGGATCTGTTCATATCGAAGTGTTCGTCCAGCCGCAACGTGCTGCCGACGGTTCGGTGTATGGCGCTGCTTTCTATATCCATGATGTGACAGCGCGTAAAAAGGAGGAGGTCACACTGCGATCGGTCAGCGAAAAAGCGAAAGCGACCACCGAAGCTAAATCCTCCTTCCTTGCGACCATGAGTCACGAGATCCGCACCCCGTTGAACGGGGTGATCGGAATGGGAAAATTGTTGAATCAGACCGGTCTTTCCAAGAAACAACAGGAATATGTCGACTCGATCCTATTGAGCGGTGAAGCGTTATTATCCGTCATCAATGATGTACTCGACATCTCCAAGATCGAGTCCTCCCGGATGGAATTGGAGCGGAAACCGTTCGCCCTCAAGCGTTGCATCGAAGAGACGTTCGACTTGATGGCCTCCAAAGCCATTGAAAAGCGTCTTACGCTCCAGTATACGCTTGCTCCCGGAACACCTGCATATATCGTCGGCGATATCACGCGCTTGCGCCAGATCCTCATGAACCTTGTTTCAAATGCCATCAAGTTCACGCAACGCGGTGGGATTTCGATAAGGGTTGCTAAGGTCGCGGACACGGCAGATGGTCACGAGCTACGTATCGAGGTCAGGGATACGGGTGTCGGCATACCTGAAGACCGGATCGGTCGTCTCTTCCAGAGCTATTCACAGGCTGACGCTTCCACAGCGCGTACACACGGCGGTACCGGACTCGGCCTTGCCATATGTAAGAATCTCGTAGAGCTGATGGGCGGTTCCATCGGCGTAAGTAGCAAAGTGGGTGAGGGATCCGTATTCCATTTCACGATCCGTCCTGGAGCAGTCGCTTCAACTGATTCCCTTCACGATATACGGACTGATTCCAAGCGGTTGGCGAACGCCCATGTACTCATCGTTAGCGACGACCGTACTACTGCCGATGTGTATGCCAATTACTTCACGCGCTGGAATATGCTGCCACGCATCGCGTCCGATCCTGCCAAGACAGAAGAGATATTACGAGGGCAGGAGCGCTTCCAGATCGTACTGATCGATTCTCAACTCATGAGCGTAAATCCGATACTTGTAGCAGAGTCCGTCCGCTCATTACGCAGTAAAGATGAATTGCCGGTCATCCTGTTCAATGCCGATCAGAAAGGCGATTGGATGATGAGTTACTCGAACGAAGTCGTTTCCGCTGTCATTCCTAAGAATGTCGACCGATCCAAGGTACTGGATATCCTGATCGGTGTTTTCGCTATCGAAGATCATCAGCGTGCTCGCCATGATGACGGACTAAGGGGGCTTGGAGATAAGTTAGCTGAAAAGATTCCTGCCAGGATACTTGTAGCCGAAGATAATCCCGTCAACCAGAAGCTGGCCCAGAACATCTTCGAAGGACTTGGATACAAGCCGGTGATCGTTTCAAATGGTCGTGAGGTGATTGAACAGTTGCGTAAAGACGTGTTCGACGTCATCTTCATGGATGTCCAGATGCCGGAATTAGACGGGCTGGAAGCTACCCGGTTCATTCTCGGAACGATGGCGCTTTCGAAGAAGCCGCATATCATCGCCATGACCGCTTTTGCGCTGGAAGGGGATAAGCAGAAGTGTATCGAGGCAGGCATGGATGACTATATCAGCAAGCCGTTCATGATCGAAGAGATCATCGATCAGCTGCGTAAATGGTCAGGTGAAACCGTATCTTCACCGGTGATTAACGCGCCCTTCGTGAAAACAGCTGTAAATTCTGCAGGTACGGAACCGGTTGCCGCCGGTCCTTCTACGCCTGATGCCGCCGCTTCTTCCGATATATTGGACGAGAAGACATTGTCGCAATTGCGTGAGATGACCGCGGGAAGTGATCCGGAATTTTTCAGAAAAGTGGTCGATATGTTCACCGAACAGATCGTACTGACCGGCGATGACCTGGCCGAGCAGCTTCGTTACGGTCAGCTGAAAGAGCTTGCCGCTTCTGCGCATAAGCTGAAGGGTTCGGCTTTGAATATCGGTGCTGTCCGCCTTGCAGAAATCTGCAAGCGCATTGAGATACAAGGCAAATCCGGTGAAGCCGATGGATTACTTGAAATGCTGGATCAGTTCAAGAAGATTGCCGATGAAACGGTAGCTGCGTTGAAGCGAAGCTGAGGTTGCTGTCTGCAACTTAAAGTATATTCACTTCCATTTCCAGTTCCACTCCGAATGTGTCCACCACACTTGTTTGGACACGTCGTGCATGCTCGATCAGCTCGCTGCCGGTAGCTCCGCCGTGGTTCACCAGGACCAACGCCTGTTTTTCATGCATGCCCACGTGTCCGACTACCTTTCCTTTCCACCCGCATTTTTCAATAAGGTATCCGGCGGCAAGTTTGATGCGTCCCGGACCGGCATTGTAGCCGGGTAAATCCGGATATGATGCCTTCAGAGAATGGTACACAGCCTCCGGTACTTCGGGGTTTTTGAAAAAGCTGCCCGCATTTCCGATCATAGCAGGGTCCGGAAGTTTAGAGCGCCGGATGCGGATCACCGCCTCGCTTACCTCCCGGATTCCAGGGTTCGCAACCCCCATTTCTTTAAGCTCTTGTTCAATGGCTCCGTATCGGGTGTTGATGACCGGTTTTTTGGCAAGACGGAACGTAACGTGGGTGATCAGATATCGGCCTTTTTCAGCGCCTTTGAAGATGCTGTCGCGGTAGCCGAAAGCGCAATCTGCGGCTGAGAACGTCCTGGTGCTACCGTCCGACAGGTCGAGGGCTTCCAGTTCGTTGAAGGTGTCTTTGATTTCCACGCCGTAAGCACCGATGTTCTGGATGGGCGCAGCGCCGACCGTCCCCGGAATCAAGGAGAGGTTTTCCAGTCCGCCCCATCCGTGTTCCACCGTGTGACGGACGAAATGGTGCCAGTTTTCTCCGGCTCCGGCTCTGACAAAAACATGCGTGTCATCTTCCCGTATGACGGAGATGCCGGAAATGAGGTTCAGTACCACCAAACCGTGAAAGTCGCGCGTAAAAAGGATATTGCTACCGCCTCCGAGTACCAGACGTGGCAACTGACGGAAGCGTTCGTCTTGCAATACTTCACGGGCTTCCTCCAATGTGGCGATCGGGACGAATCGGTCGGCATATACGTCGAGGCCGAAAGTATTGTATCCCTTCAGGGAAGCATGAGTGACCGGTTCGGGCATTTGGGGTAAAAGTATACATCTGTTCCGGTAAAGCGGGGGTATAATGAGCCATTTATCCACCCGGAAACACACAGTCAAAACTAGGCGGTTAACCCCACGGACCCGGACGTTCACCCAAGACTTTTGTCTTCAGTTCCTTATGATAGTATACTGCACTCGTCTCATGGTTAGTCCGCCGCCTCAGCGGATATTGGTTAAGAATGAGGTAAAACGAAACGGGAAGACCACTTAAAACGCGTGTCTTCCTGTTTTGCTTTTATACCCCATGAACGCTTTTTTTTAAGGATAACGGATGTGATAATACGCTTTATGAAGGAATGCAGCCGTCGGAAAGTCCGTTCCTCTTTCTACCTTGCATCCGTAAATCGTTCACCATGGATGCACAGGCCACGATACGCAACAATTTCAAGGAAGCCGCCGATGTCTTGGAGCGCTTTCTTTCCGATGAAAAGAATGTCAATTCCGTGGCGGACGCCGCTGCCATGATGACGACCGCAATCCGGAACGGGGGTAAGATCATTTCGTGCGGTAACGGCGGTAGCATGTGTGATGCCATGCACTTCGCTGAGGAGCTCAGCGGTAGGTTTCGAAACAATCGGAAGGCATTGCCCGCAATCGCTATTTCCGATCCTTCGCACCTGACCTGTGTAGGGAACGATTACGGTTTCGATCATGTCTTTTCCCGTTACGTGGAAGCGGTCGGTCGTAAGGGCGATGTGCTGCTCGCAATCAGCACAAGTGGTAATTCCGCGAATGTCCTGCAGGCAATCAATGCTGCGAAAGCGGCAGGTATGAAGGTGGTCGGACTTACCGGAAAAGACGGCGGTAAGATGGCTTCCGTGTGTGATGTGGAGGTGCGGGTTCCGCATGTCGGATATGCCGACCGTACCCAAGAGATACACATCAAAGTGATTCATTCCCTCATCCAGCTGATCGAAGATTCGGTCGGCTGATTCGTCGATATACTACGATTTAATTTCTCCGTTCCAGAGCGGAGGTGGAATTCATTTGTCCGTACCTGTATGCTTGTAAAGACCTACGGAAGTGCATTTTTCGGAATCAGTGCCACCACTATCACCGTGGAGGTGAACCTCGGGCAGGGGATCAATTATATTCTGGTCGGATTGCCGGATAACGCAGTCAAAGAAAGTCACAAGCGGATCGTAGCGGCGTTCAAGAATGCCGGCTTTTCCTGGCCACGTCACGAAATCACCGTCAACATGGCTCCGGCGGATATCCGCAAGGAAGGTTCTGCATATGACCTGGCGATAGCACTTGGTATATTGGCGTGTTCGGCGCAAGTCGACCAGGCCCGGCTTCGGGAATTCGTGGTCATGGGTGAGCTTTCCCTCGACGGAACCGTACAGCCTGTTAAAGGAGTCTTGCCGATCGCATTACAAGCCGCCAAGGAAGGCTTCAAAGGCCTATTGCTTCCTGCCGCCAATGCTCGAGAAGCGGCAATCGTCAGAGGTATTGAAGTATTCGGGTTGGATTCGATACGAGATGCGGTGGAGCATCTGAACGGAACCCGTCTTCTGGCGCCGGTAACCGTCGACATTGATCATGAGTTCGCTATCAGTCAGGGGAAGTCCGATTGTGATTTCTCGGAGGTAAAAGGGCAGGAGAATATCAAGCGCGCCATGGAAGTGGCCGCGGCGGGCGGGCACAACCTCATCATGATCGGTCCGCCGGGTGCGGGAAAAACCATGTTGGCGCGACGCTTACCGACCATTCTTCCTCCACTTTCATTGGAGGAAGCTTTGGAAACCACCAAGATCCATTCCGTCGCCGGTAAGTTGTCGGCGAATACATCGCTGGTATCAGCACGTCCGTTCAGAAGTCCGCACCACACCATCAGTGACGTTGCGCTCGTCGGAGGTGGTGTTTTCCCTCAACCCGGAGAAATCTCCCTGGCTCATCACGGGGTGCTTTTCCTAGATGAACTGCCGGAGTTCAAACGGACAGTATTGGAGGTGATGCGCCAGCCGTTGGAGGAGCGGAAGGTGAACATCGCAAGAGCGCGTTTCTCGATCGAGTATCCGGCAAGTTTTATGCTGGTCGCTTCTATGAACCCTTGTCCGTGCGGTTTTTATAATCATCCCGAGAAGGAATGTGTCTGCGCCGCAGGTTCCGTACAGAAATACCTTAACCGCATTTCCGGGCCTTTGCTGGACCGTATCGATCTGCACATCGAGGTGACGCCGGTTCCGTTCCGTGAATTATCGGTGGAGCGTCCGGCCGAGTCCAGTATCGAAATTCGCAACCGCGTACTACAGGCCCGGAAAATCCAGTCGGCGCGCTACCGCGACGAGGAGGGTGTACATTGTAATGCACAGATGTCTTCTTCCATGATCCGTGAATTCTGCTCTCTGGACGAGTCGGGTAAGGCACTCTTGAAATCCGCCATGGAGCGGTTGGGACTTTCCGCCCGCGCGTACGACCGGATTTTGAAAGTGTCCCGAACGATAGCGGACCTAGCCGCCGCTAAGGATATTTCAACGGAGCATGTAGCCGAAGCTATCCAGTATCGGAGTCTGGATAGAGAGGGATGGGCAGGCTGAAACAAAAAAAAGGCTGCCCGAAAGGACAGCCTTTTTCAAACGGTTTATTATCGGATTATTGTTTCACGAATTTTCCGGAAGCAATGGCACCATCGACTTCCGCACGGATCATATAAGTTCCGGCCGGAAGAAGGGTGTTGATCTGAAGGAAGTTCACTCCCTTGGCCACGAGCTGCGGATTGCCGGCGTAGACGTTACGGCCGGTGATGTCATATACACCCAGTTGGACCGTTCCGGTACGCTCGGAGACGATTCGGACATTGATGGCATTCTCGCCCGACTGGCTGGCGGTTACGCTGAGCTGTGACTGTGTCAGTTCGTTGATTCCAACGCCTCCGCACAGCGGATCAGCCGGAGGAGCGACGTATACGGAGACTGAAGCACCTGTGTAGGTACACAGCGGATCGAGGATCAGGTCGCCGAGGAACTGCGGAGCCGTTCCGGTGGCATTACCGAAAACGACCGGGGTCCAATAGTAGGTGCCGTAAGGAACACCGCCACCGATAAGCGCAGCGTCGTTGATGAAGTTAAGGATGCCGGTGGCAGGAGCCGGGAAAGCAAAGGTGTAGGTAGCAACCAGGCTCGGATCGTTCAGCGGATCGGAGTTGCCGGAAATGTCTGCGGAGGTGATGATCCAGCTTACACCTGCAAAGTCACCGATCGTAGGTGCATAGATGCCGTTCGTGGTGATGACCAGGGTGTCGCCCTCGCAAACGATGGAGTCGCTCATGGTGATGACGCCGGAGTTGATCAGTGCATCACCGCAGGTGATGGCGGGAATGATAGCGTATTTGTAGATGCCGCCGCTGGTGGGGCTGGTGGTGAATCCGCCGCACCACATGTGCAGGGAGTCGACTACGCCAAGCGCGGTACGCTGAGTTCCGGTCTCGATGTCGATCCAGGTGGCCCCTCCGTCGTCACTGTAGGAAGAACCCGTGAGACCGGTGGCAGCGCCTGTGGAAACGAGGCGGGAAGCGGTACCGGGAACGTATTTCACATCGGATCCCCAGAAATTGCCAGTAGGGGTAAGGGTGGTCCAGGTGGCACCGCTGTCGGAAGTGGTCTTGACAGTGTTAGCGCCGGTCGCAGCGTACAGACGGGCGATGCCGCTGGTCTCGCTGTAGAAACAAATGTCGATGGCGCCGTTGGTCGGAACCGTGATGCCGGTTGAAGAGACCTGCCACGTCAGACCGCGGTCATGTGAACGGTAGACACGTCCCTTTTGCGTGTCGAACCATACATTGTCGCCGATGACGTTATAGTGGCCGACAATACCGTATTCACCGGAAAGATTGGCGGGAATGTTGGCTTGCGGAACACGTGTCCACGTATCGCCACCGTCGTTGGTAGTGTACATTTCGAAGTAACCGTTGTTGGGATCGCCCATCGCCCATCCGTCAAGACTGTTCCAGAAGTGAACGACGTTCGGGAAGGAGCTGGCGTTGAAGATGGAACCGACTCCGACCTGCTGCCAGGTGGCTCCGCCGTCGGCTGTACGGTAAATGCCTCCGCCTGAACCGGCTGTTGCATTGTAGTAAACGGCGAATGCGCTGTCTGCAGTCACGCCATAGATCATCGACCAGTCGTAGTTGGCCGGAGCACCGGTGGTGCCGGCTGTCCAGTTGAGACCTCCGTTGACCGTGCGTGAGAAGTCCTGACGGTCGGCACCGCCGCCGGAACCGTCATAGGATGAAATCCATACTACGTTGGAGTCGACAGCACTTACATAGCGTACACCCGAAGAAACGGGGACGAATCCGGTAGCCTGGCTGACCCAGGTGGCTGTCTGTGCAAACGCTCCGATTCCCAGGAAGGAAAGGAGCAGTGTGAGTAATTGTTTTTTCATGGTTGTTATTTAGTGGTTGATTGGTTTCGGATAAGCGGTAAAATTAAGATTGTTTTAGGTAAAAAAAAGAGCCTTTTTTAATAAAAAAATGCAGTTTTCGGCCTGTAACCTTCAAGCGGCCGCTTTCAGGCATTTTCATTGGATCGTGTAGTTGTCCGGAATACGACAGAATCCCTGAACGCGTTTAGAAGACGACCCGTAGCCATAGGCTGTTTTACCGAAATCAACCCTTCGCTCGGATACAAACCGGACAGATCTGAAAAAAAGGCGGCTGCCTGATTTTTCAGACAGCCGCTTTGTATTTCCAGAAGGGTCCTTAAGTTGATCAATGGTCACTTCACATTTCCCATATACTTCCGGACGATCGGTGAAAGACTGATCAGCGCGATACCGCAAATGACGGCGTAAAAGGCCAACTGTGAGTAGCCATCTGTGTAGGAGATGAGTTTTTCGGCAGCGGTTGCCTTTTCATTCGGTAGCGCCATGCCGGCACCGAGAATACCGGCTACATATTGTCCATAGGCACTGGCCAGGAACCACATGCCCATCATCATGCCTTGCAACCGATGTGGTGCTAGCTTCGTCATGATGGAGAGGCCGATAGGGGAAAGGCAAAGTTCACCGAAGGTAATGATGAAATAAGCCAAGGTGAATACTTCCAGCGAAGTCATGCCGGTATTCATGTCGGCAAAAAAGCGCGTGAAATAGAACGTGTAAAAGGCCAGGGCGAGGAAAAAGAAGCCAAGCCCGAACTTGATAACGGTATTCGGCTCCGATTTGCGCTTTGCCAGCCACATCCAGAAGAGTCCGAGTAACGGGGCGAAGAGGATGACGAACAGCGCATTGGCGGAGTTGTTGACGCCGTTCGGATCCAAATGAATGCCGAAGGCCTCGTCACGAAGGTTGTTGGAGGCGAACAGGTTCAGGGAGCCGCCGCTTTGTTCGAAGAACGCCCAGAAAAGGATGGAGAACAGGATGAAGACCATGGCGGCCATCAGTTTGCGCCGTTCCGGTTTCGAGCATTTGAACATCTCATAGATCAGGTAGACCAGGGTGACGGGTCCGATCGTATACATGAACCAGTCAGTATACTCCGTCTTCGCCACCATGATCATGATGACGGGGATTACAGCCAGGGAACCCAAGTAAGTAAGGTATTCCTTCCACGGTTTACCGTTCCTTTCACCGTGTAATGGTGCGAGTCCGATGGGACCCAGGGAACGCTGTGTAAAGAGGAAGGTGACGAGGCTGATGGTCATGACGATCGCCGCCAGACCGAAGGCGAGGTTCCACGAATAATTCTTTGCAATGGCGATGCAGGCATATCCGCCCAGCAATGCACCGATGTTGATTCCGCTATAGAAAAGTGAAAATCCGGCATCGCGGCGTGAGTCGCCTTCGTTGTAAAGTGCGCCCACCATCGTAGAAATATTCGGCTTGAAGAACCCGGTGCCCACGATGGTGAAGCCGATTCCCATGAAGAAATAGTCGTGCGGATTCAAGGCGAGGATACAACTGCCCGCGATCATCAGCAGTCCGCCCCAGAAGAGGGACTTCCGGAATCCCAGGATCTTGTCGGCGAACAATCCGCCGATGAAAGTGAAAGCGTACACGAATGCCTGGGTAGCGCCGTATTGCAGGTTGGCGGTATCCTCCTTCATGCCCAGCCCGATGACCTTGTCGACCATGAAGACAGTCAGCATCCCGCGCATTCCGTAAAAACAGAATCGTTCCCACATTTCGGAAAAGAAAAGATACCAAAGCTGCTTCGGGTAGCGCCCTTTGAAGTCGCGGATCTGTTCGAGGGTAGTTGACATTGTTAGTGGTTAGTGTTTAGTGTTTAGTGGTTGGTGGTTGGTGGTTGGTGGTTGGTGGTTGGTGGTTGGTTGGTGCCATGTTCCAGGTTCCAAGTTCCAGGTTCCAAGTGAAGCGCAACCCGCATCTCGCAACCCGCATCTCCCATCTCGCAACCCGCAACTTTAATTCTGCATTCTGCATTCTGCATTCTGCATTAACTCAAGCTGCTCCCACACCATGGCAGTTCTTGAACTTCTTTCCGCTTCCGCAAGGACACGGGTCGTTACGTCCGACCTTGACTTCAGCGCGCACCGGCTGCAGCTTCGGCGGGGCAGGAGGTCCCCCGGGAGCATTTCCTTGGGCGGATTCGGTTGCCTCGGCCTTGCTGGTCTTAAGGTTGCGGAGGTCCTGGCGCGGTTGCTGTCGCGCCTCCCGGACCTGATTCGGGTCTTGCTGAGGAATGACTCCTTTGAACAGGAATGAGATGATTTCGCGGTTGGTCGCCTCGAGCATCCGCTTGAACAACTCGAACGATTCGAATTTGTAGATCAGTAACGGGTCTTTCTGCTCGTAAACGGCATTCTGTACCGACTGCTTCAGGTCGTCCATTTCGCGCAGGTGCTCTTTCCATGCGTCGTCGATCATAAGGGAAATGATCGATTTCTCGAAGGAGGTGATCAGGTCGCGGCCGTTCGACTCATAGGCCTTCTTGAGATTAGTCACCACCTGAAGTCCCCTCATACCGTCCGAGAACGGTATGACGATGTTCTGGATGGTGGCGCCTTGCTTTTCATAGACGTCACGGATGAAATCGCGTGTCTTGTCGATGACCAGCTGCGACTTATGCTTGTAGTAGCGCTGCGCTTCAGCAAACACCTTCGCCGTCACAACATCCTCTTTGCCGCCACGGAACTCTGATTCCTGTACCGGACACTCGATCGACAACACGCGGAGGAGTTCCAGTTGAAGTCCCTCGTAGTCCTGCGTCGCCGCATGCTGCTGGACGATGGATTCGCAGGTGTCGTACAGCATGTTGCCGATGTCAATCGACAATCGCTCTCCGAATATCGCATGACGGCGGCGGGTGTAAATGACCTCCCGTTGTGCGTTCATCACGTCGTCATATTCGATGAGGCGCTTCCGGATCCCGAAGTTGTTCTCTTCGACTTTTCGCTGGGCGCGTTCGATTGAGCTGGTGATCATCGAATGTTGGATGACTTCGCCCTCTTCGATGCCCATGCGGTCCATCAGCCGTACGATCCGGTCGGAACCGAAAAGACGCATCAGGTCGTCTTCCAGCGAAACATAGAACTGGGAGGATCCGGGATCACCCTGACGACCCGATCGTCCGCGTAACTGACGGTCGACCCGTCGTGAATCGTGC
>JBJOMA010000024.1:0-3603 GCA_046052625.1 Bacteroidota bacterium | reverse complement strand
GACTACTTACTACCGACAGCCGATTCTTCCTCAGAATAATCCCGGACGACATTATACACCGTGTCCCTTTCAATCGGCGTCCTTCCGCTGTTACGGATCAGCTCAACCAGCTCGTTGGTTGAGAGTGAAGGTGTCTGCTCTTCGGCGCCTGCCATGGAATATATCTTGGTGGAATCGTCAATGGTGCCGTCCAGATCGTCGACACCGAACGATTGGAGCAACTGTGCCGTCTGCCGGCCGATCATCGGCCAGTAAGCTTTTACGTGCTGGAAATTATCGAGATAGATACGGGCGATGGCATAGCAGCGCAGGTCTTCCGTGACATTCACCTCCGGAATATCCGACATCTCGTTGTTCTTATTGCGGAACTTCAGCGGTATGAACGTATTGAAACCTCCCGTCTCATCCTGCAGGCGGCGTAGTCGCTCCATATGATCGATCCGGTGGGAGAAATCTTCGATGTGTCCGTACAACATGGTCGCGTTGGAGGGAATCCCTAACCGGTGAGCAGTGCCGTGAATCGAAAGCCATTCTTCCGACGTGCACTTGTCTGCACAGATCCGTTTACGGATCTGCTCATCGAAAATCTCTGCGCCACCACCCGGCAGGGAATCCAGTCCGGCTGTTTTGAGAAAGGACAAACCCTCTTCAAAGGTCATTTTCGCTTTGCGGAACATGTATTCCAGTTCGACAGCGGTAAAAGCCTTTACATGAAGATCAGGCCGGTGCGCTTTGATCTTACGGATGAGATCGGCGAAGAATTCGAGGTTCATCTTAGGATGCACCCCGCCTACGATGTGGACTTCCGTGACCGGCTGACCGTCGTACGCTTTCACTTTTTCGAGCATCTGATCGGTACTCAGTTCCCAGCCTTCCTCCCGGTCTTTCAGGGTCCTGGAGTAGGAACAGAAATTGCAGGCGAAAACACAGATATTGGTCGGCTCGATATGGAAGTTACGGTTAAAATAGGTCCGGTTACCATTCTTTCGTTCCCGAACAAAATTAGCCAGGGCGCCGACGAAAGGAATTTCCGCATAGTGGTACAAGTGCAGGCCTTCGGCCGGCGTTATCCGCTCACCTGCAACTACTTTCTTTCCGATAGAAATTAGTTCCTCGCTCAGGGAAGGATGGTCAAGGTAGGAATCGATGGAAATGGACATGGGGCGTAAAAATACTCAATATAAGGATGGATAAATCCGTTTTATCACCAACATACGTTAAACCGTTCCAGGCTTCAGTTGTTTAACTTTGTAGTATGTCACAGCCACTCCGCATATTGGTAGTCGAAGACGAGGAGCATCTTTTGGAGGCCCTCAAACTCAATTTGGAGTTGGAAGGCTATAAGGTGGTCAGCGCGTCAACCGGACCGGAAGCATTGAAGCTAGCCCGACAGGAACGCTTCAATTTGGTAATACTGGATGTCATGCTGCCCGGTCTGGACGGTTTCAGTGTCTGCGAGGCGATCCGGCTGAGCAATTCGACGGTACCCATCCTTTTTCTTTCCGCAAAGAACACGGCCGAAGACAAGATCATGGGGTTAAAGCGGGGGGCTGACGACTACATGACCAAGCCCTTCAACCTGGAGGAGTTTCTGCTCCGGGTTCATGTGCTGGTAAAAAGAAGTTTGTCTCCAGAAGAAAAACGTGAACTTTCAGACTTTTACCAGTTTGGGCCTAATTCAGTGAATTTCAGAACTTTCGAGATCGTTGAAAAAGACGGAAAGAAGGCCGTTCTGACCAAGAAAGAGATTGCGCTGTTGAAGTTGCTGATTGAACGTAAAAACGAAGTGGTCAGTAGGGAGCAGATCCTGGAAACGGTCTGGGGCTACGACATTTTCCCTTCCACGCGGACGGTGGACAATTTCATCCTTGCCTTCCGAAAGTACTTTGAAAAGGACCCTAAAAACCCCGAATTTTTTCATTCTATCAGGGGTGTCGGTTATCGATTTGTTCACCTTTGATAACCCACATTTAATCGAATTTCGCCAAAAAAATCATGCAGTAAGCCAAATTAGGGGTTAATTTTATGAATTCATTAATTCAATCTAAAAAGGATGAAAAAACACGTACTCGCCATTTTCGTATTTGTAATGGCCTTTTTCTCGTTCCGTGCAGATGCCCAGCAGCGCACCTGCGGTACCATGGATGTGCTGGACCGACAGCTTCAGGAAGATCCGGGACTTGCTCAACGAATGCAGGATCTGGAGCGTTTCACCGCTAATTATGTCGCCCAGCAACAGAGTAAGAACGGTAATCGTACCAATTCGCTGGTGACCATTCCGGTCGTATTCCATGTCGTCTACAATACGACTGCACAGAACATCACTGACGCCAAGTGTATCGCCCAGTTGAACCAGCTCAATCTGGATTTCTCTAAGACGAACACGGATGCTACCCAGATTCCCTCTGCATTCGCATCGGTGGCCGCCAACACGAATATCCAGTTCTGCCTGGCCCAACGCGACCCCACCGGTGCTTCAACCACTGGAATAGAGCGCCGGCAAACCACAGTTTCTGCCTTCAGCACCAATGATGCCGTCAAGTACTACGCGAACGGCGGACTTAATGCCTGGCCGTCCGGAAGTTACCTGAACATCTGGGTCTGTAATATGAGTGGTGGTATCTTGGGGTACGCTCAATTCCCCGGCGGATCCACTGCTACGGACGGAGTGGTTCTCCAATACACCTCCGTAGGAAGCATGTTAAGCCCCGGATCCGGAGCTCCCTATAACCTGGGACGTACTGCTACCCACGAAGTGGGCCATTGGCTGAATCTTCGCCATATCTGGGGAGATGCCAATTGCGGAAGCGACCAGGTGAATGATACGCCTACGCACAACACCGCCAATTACGGATGCCCGACCTACCCTCATGCTAGTACCTGCACCGGTGCTCCGGTAGAAATGACCATGAACTACATGGATTACACGGACGATCCTTGCATGTACATGTTCACTGCCGGCCAGTCAGCCCGGATGAATGCATTGTTCGCTGCCGGTTCTACCGTGAATCGGCTCAGCCTGCTTTCTTCGACGGGTTGCAATGCTGTCTCCTCCTGCGGTGCACCGACCGGCATCACGGTCACCAACGTTACGACTAGCGGCGCCACGATCAGCTGGGTCTCCGTTACCGGTGCCACCAGCTATAACCTGACCTATTGCGTTGCAGGAACCACGAACTGCACCACGGCCTCGTCCGCCTCTAATTCGATCACGGTTTCAAACTTGAGTCCGGGAACCACCTACAATTATACCTTACAGACCGTCTGTTCGACCGGAACCAGCTCAACGGTTTCCGGCACGTTCACGACCATTGCCACATCTTGCGGCGATCCCACTAACCTGGCCACCTCTTCCCTGACGTCGTCCGGTGTCACGCTTACCTGGGTTGCCGTCAGCGGCGCCATCAGCTACAACATCCAGTACAAGACCGCAACTGCCACCGGCTGGACCACTACCACCTCCACCGTCACCTCCAAATCAATTACCGGTCTATCCGCCGCCACAACATATAACTGGCAAGTACAGGCGGTATGTAATGGCGTGCTCGGCGCTTATGTAGCGGGGCCTAATTTCACCACTGCTGCCGGAGCCTGCACTGATAC
>JBJOMA010000023.1:0-2708 GCA_046052625.1 Bacteroidota bacterium | reverse complement strand
AACAAGAGCCGCCTTTTGACCCGGATAAGTCGGTATCGGATATCCTCTTCAGTTCCGACCAGCCTGTCATGGCGCTCATACGTGAGTATGAGTTATTGCTGGAAGAGCAATCCGCCGACCCCGTGAACTTCGACAGCCGCAAGCTGGAAGCCATGATGTCACGCATGGAATCCGGTCAGGCTTGGGACTACGAACATCGTGTCCGGCAGATCCTTTCCCGCCTCGATATTCATGACCTGTCACGA
The DNA here is from genome assembly GCA_046052625.1 of Bacteroidota bacterium. Lineage (GTDB taxonomy): Bacteria > Bacteroidota > Bacteroidia > AKYH767-A > 2013-40CM-41-45 > Pollutiaquabacter. The sequence goes on along the minus strand of JBJOMA010000023.1, from coordinate 2,463 downwards.
CCGATGCGTGAGTTCTCGGGCGGTCAGCGGAAACGTATCGCCTTGGCGGCGGTATTGTTGGAGCAAGCCGATCTGCTGATACTGGATGAGCCGACCAACCACCTTGACGTGGAAATGGTCGAGTGGCTGGAAGAATTGCTTTCCCGCTCTTCCTTGGCGGTATTATTGGTCACTCACGACCGCTACTTCCTGGATCAGGTCTGCACTAAGATCCTGGAGCTGGACCGAGGTAGTCTCTATTCCTATGAAGGTGATTACTCTTGGTTCCTTGAAAAAAAGGCCGAGCGTGAAGAGCAGGCCTCCCGTTCGCTGGATAAGGCGCGTAACCTCTACCGGAACGAACTTGAGTGGGCCCGGCGGATGCCGAAAGCGAGAGGTACTAAATCGAAATCCAGGATGGATGCCTTCCATGCGTTGAAAGACAAAGTGTCGCGCCGCAAGGAAGAAGACCCGCTGGAGCTGGATATCAAGATGAACCGGATCGGCGGAAAGATCATTGAACTCAAGAAAGTATACAAGTCTTTCGGACCGAAAAAGATCCTGCAAGGGTTCGATTATACTTTTCGCTCCGGAGAACGCATCGGCATCGTCGGAAAGAACGGCTGTGGCAAATCCACGTTTCTGAACCTGTTGACCGGTCGTGATGATCCGGACTCGGGAAAGATCAATGTGGGAGAGACCGTGGTATTCGGCTATTATTCCCAATCCGGCCTTGAGCTGAAGAGCGACAAGCGCGTCATCGAGGTCGTCAAGGATCATGCGGAAGTGATCCGCCTTGCCGACGGTTCGAAAGTTTCTGCCTCTCAATTCCTGCAACTGTTCCAGTTCCCTCCTGAACTTCAACAGACTTTTGTATCCCGGCTGTCAGGCGGCGAGAGACGCCGATTGCATCTGCTGACTGTTCTTCTGCACAATCCGAATTTCCTGATTCTCGACGAGCCTACGAATGATCTGGACCTGTTGACTCTCGCTACCCTCGAGGAATTCCTGTTGCAGTTTCCGGGCGTATTGCTCCTTGTTTCCCACGACCGGTATTTCATGGACAAGCTGGTAGATCATCTGTTCGTCTTCGAAGGCGACGGTGTTATCCGTGATTTCAACGGAACATATTCCGAATACCGGGAGGATCTGGATGAACGGAGTCAGGTCCGCAAGAAATCGGAAGCGCCTGCCAGACAGCTTTCGCAGGAGTCGAAGACGGATTTTCCGGCTGCACGAAAGAAAATGTCCTTCAAGGAGAAAACCGAGTTCGAGTCGCTCGGTAAAGAGATTGAGCAGTTGGAAGCGGAGAAGGCGGAAATCATGGAACGTCTGAATCGCGGGGGCGCTGACCATCAGCAGCTGCAGGAATGGTCGGTCCGGCTGGAACACGTGATTGCCGGCATTGATGAGAAGTCCTTACGCTGGCTGGAATTATCCGAACTTGCAGGATGAACAATACCCACTACGATGAACCTTTGAATCATGCTTGCTGATATAATCCGACACCGGGAATCCTTCATCGCCTTCCGCAACAGGGATTTCCGTCGATTCCTTTCTGCTAAATTCCTGCTCACTCTTGCCTTGCAGATGCAGTTCGTAGTGGTCAGCTGGCAAGTATATGAATTGACAAAAGATGCGCTCTCGCTCGGCCTGCTGGGGCTGGCGGAAGCCGTTTCAGCCGTCAGCGTTGCACTGTTCGGCGGTTACATTGCCGACCGCAGCGACAAGCGGAAGGTGGTGGTGATCGTCACGGCGTTACAGCTCGTAGTGGCACTCCTTATCTGGTCGATCTCCGATCGTATAATTGCCGGACAGCTGCACAGCGTCATGCCGTTCTATGCGGCCATGTTCATCATTGGAGCACTCCGCGGTTTCTATAGTCCTTCGCAATTCTCGTTGATGACGCAATTGGTTCCGCGTGAGGCCTATGCCAATTCCTCTGCCTGGAATTCCACCTTCTGGCACATCGGTGTCGTTCTCGGTTCAGCGTTGGGCGGACTTTTCCTTAGCTGGTTCGGTAAACAGCCGACTTATCTTCTGGTCGCCGGGCTTACTGCGCTCGCATTGCTGCAGGTGTCCCGTATTTCGCCACAACCGATACAGGATGTTTCAAGAGGCGAAGGTGTCTTGGCCAGTATTCGGCAAGGCCTCCGCTTCGTGTTCGAAAGACAAGAGATACTCGGTGCCCTGTCCTTGGACCTTATTGCCGTACTTTTCGGAGGTGCAACTGCCATGTTGCCTGTTTTCGCCAAGGAAGTTCTTCAGGTCGGTGAGACCGGCTTCGGTCTGCTGCGTGCCGCGCCTTTCGCCGGATCAGTACTGATGGCGCTATATATGACCCGCTACCCTCCGCTGAGGAATGCGGGGAAGAAACTCTTGATTTGCGTGGCCGGTTTCGCGTGCTGTATGATCGCTTTCGCGCTCAGCAGGAATTTTTATCTGTCCATGTTCATCCTTGCGCTAAGCGGCGCATTCGACAAT
>JBJOMA010000022.1:0-3476 GCA_046052625.1 Bacteroidota bacterium | reverse complement strand
TTCTACTTCGCACCCGATAAATATTACGGCACCCGCGAATCCCTGAAAGCGCTCATCGATACGTGTCACTCCATGGGTATCGCTGTCATACTGGACATGGTCTTCAATCATCAGGACCTTCCGTCGCCCATGGTACAGCTATATTTCAACAGCGCGGCAGGACAGCCTGCGGCCAACAGCCCTTGGTTCAACACTTCGGCACCGCATGATTACAGCGTGTTCTACGACATGAACCATGACCGTCAGGAAACGCGCTATTTCATAGACAGGGTGAATGAATTCTGGCTGCGCGAATATCGCGTCGACGGCTTCCGGTATGATCTGGCGAAAGGATTCACACAGCGGTACACATTGGGTAATACGTCTTTGTTCGCAGCTTACGATTCCACAAGAGTATACAACATCGAACGGATGGCGAATCACGTCTGGTCGGTCGATTCGACAGCCTACGTCATCCTGGAACTTTTCGCCGACAACAGTGAAGAGACACGGTATGCGAACGACGGCATGATGCTATGGGGCAACAGCAACTACGCCTACAACCAGGCTACTATGGGCTACCAATCCGGCAGTGACTTCGGCGGGGTCTCCTATAAATCGCGCAACTGGTCGGTTCCGCACCTGATCGGATACATGGAAAGCCATGACGAGGAACGGCTGATGTATAAGAACATCCAGTACGGTGCCGTGTCAGGCAGCTATTCCGTGAAAGACACGTCCACAGCGCTGGAGCGCATGGAAATGGCAGGAGCGTTCTACTTCACCATTCCCGGCCCGAAAATGATCTGGATGGGCGGCGAACTGGGATACGATGTCTCCATCAACAATCCGTGCAGGACCTGTAACCGCCCCTTCCGGTGGAACTACACGGCTGTTTCGGAGCGTCAGAGCGTCTACGACATCTGGAGTGCGCTGATCGGACTTCGTAAAGCGGAACCTGTTTTCCGGACCGCAAATTTCAACATGCAGCTGTCTTCCTTGCAGAAAACCATCCACCTAAATCACTCCTCGATGAATGTGACGGTGGTCGGCAATTTCGGAGTGACCGCCTCGAACCTTAACCCCGTCTTTCAGCAGACCGGTTGGTGGTATGATTACTTCAGCGGCGACAGCATATTCGTCAGCAACGTCACGTCTCCCCTCTTTCTCCAGCCCGGCGAGTACCACTTGTATACCAGCCGGAAACCATCTGTCCCATACTTCACCATCGGTATGGAGGAACCAGACGATGACGGGCAAGACGTACGATTCATAGCCTATCCCAATCCGACAGAGGGGATCATGCGTTTACGCTATCGATTGACCGGGAATACCCCGGTTTCCTTGGACCTCCTCTCCGTCACGGGTGAACACATTGCCAAACTTTATTCCGGAATGCAATCTGCCGGTGACTTCGGGTTCGATTGGAGTCCTTCGGAATACGAATTATCAGCCGGCATTTACATAGTGCGGATCACCACCCAACAAGGGAGCGCTCACCTCCGCATCATCGTCCGCTGATTTCCTTTCTATTAGTAACTTGTGGTCGTACCTGATTACGGCCTCATGTCCTTTCGAGCACTATTCCTTATCGGCATCTTATCAATGTCGTTACTCACGGCTACTGCCGGTTCCGGAAACTTCATTTCACTTCCTTCTTCAGAAACCGGCATCCGGTTTGTCAATCAATTGAATGAATCGGAAGAACTCAACATCCTGAATTACGAATACTATTACAACGGAGCGGGTGTAGCGGCAGGCGATATTAACAACGACGGAAAGGCTGACTTGTATTTCGCAGCGAATTTCGGACCGAACCGGCTTTACCTGAATCAGGGCGGATTCCGCTTCCAGGATATAACCAATTACGCAGGCGTAGCCTGTCCCAATGGTTGGAAGACCGGGGTCACCATGGCTGATGTGAATGCAGACGGCTGGCTGGACATCTACGTCTGCCGTTCCGGAAAACTGCCTCCAGACCTTCGCAAGAATGAACTGTATATCAATAACCGGGACCTCACGTTCACTGAAAAAGCGATGGATTACGGACTGGACGACAACTCCTGCTCGACCCAGGCGGCCTTTTTCGACTTCGACCGGGACGGCGATCTTGATCTTTTCCTGTTGAACCACAATATCACCACGTTCAAGAATTTCGACATCCGGGAGATGCGGGAAAGACGCGATCCGGTAGCAGGCGACAAGCTTTTCCGAAACGACAACGGTCACTATACAGATATCAGTGAAGCCGCCGGTATCCGCGGCAGCGCCATCGGTTTCGGCCTCGGTATTGCAACCGGTGACATCAACCGTGACGGATGGACGGATATCTACATTGCAAATGATTATACCGAGCCTGATTACCTCTACATCAACAACGGCAACGGGACATTCACGGACCGCATGGCCGAGCAACTTGGACACATCTCCCAATTCGGAATGGGATGCGAAATGTCCGACTTCAATAACGACGGTTGGAACGACCTGTTCACCTTAGACATGCTGCCGGAAGATAATCCGCGTCAGAAAGAGATGCGGGGGCCTTCCAACTATGACCGCTACTGGATGCAGGTGCGCTACGGATACCATCATCAGGTGATGCGTAACACTCTGCAACTCAACAACCGGAACGGAACTTTTTCGGAAATCGGGCAGTTGGCAGGAGTGTCGAACACCGATTGGAGCTGGACACCGCTAATGGTCGATTTCGATAATGACGGCTGGAAAGACCTTTATATCACCAATGGCTATCGCAGGAATTATATAAATATGGATTTCCTGAAATACACCTATGAAGACGCCAAGGCCAAAGCACGGGAGAACGGTCAGAAGACCAATCTCATGGAACTGGTGAATAAGATTCCCTCCATCGACATTCCCAATTATTACTTCCGGAACAACCATGATCTTACCTTCACCGATGAGAGTGCCGCCGTCGGTATCACCGAGAATTCACTCAGCAGCGGAGCTGCCGCGGTAGACCTGGACAACGACGGGGACAAGGACATCGTAGTGAACAACATCAATAAGTCCGCCTTCGTTTACCGCAACGATCTTGACAATGCCAACCACTATATCCGCTTCCGGCTCTCCGGTGAAGGTGGCAACACGTTCGGAATCGGTACCGTGATCGAGATACGATGCGGATCCGATTTACAGCGACAGGAGCTTTATATGACGAAAGGATATCAATCCTCGACCGAACCTATATTGCTTTTCGGAACAGGCAAAGCTGTCACCGTGGATGAAGTAACAGTGACCTGGCCGGACCAGAAGAGACAAGTGCTTAGAAAATTGGATACCGGAAAGACGTATGACCTGCGCGCTTCTGATGCCGCTCCAATAAAAGAAAAACCGGTCGAGTCTGTAAAGCCGCTGCTGAAAAGCGTCGACCTTGATAGTTTATTCACCCATGAGGAGGATGCGTATATCGATTTCAAGACCGAGTTCCTCCTCCCGCACAAGCTGTCGACGCTAGGGCCGAAAATCGCCACCGG